>JALRDW010000025.1 GCA_023262065.1 Acidimicrobiia bacterium
GCTGACCTCCCGACAGCTCCCCGACCCGCCGATCGCGCCAGGGGCCGAGGGCGACGGCGTCGATCGCGTGGTCGATCGCAGTGCGATCGGCGGCGCGTGGAGCCCGCCACCATCCGCGGCGTCGGAGGCGACCCGTCGCGACGACCTCGGCGACGGTGGCCGGGAGGTCGGGGGCGAACCGGCCGCGCTGGGGCACGTACCCGAGGCGCGCCGGGTCGCGGAGGGAGCCGGGTCGATCGCCGAGGAGCGAGACCTCGCCGGCCTCGGGGGCGAGGAGCCCGAGCAGCACCCGCAGGAGGGTCGACTTCCCGCTGCCGTTCGGACCGACGAGCGCGACGAACTCGCCCCGGTCGACCCGCGCCGAGACCCGGTCGAGGACCGGGCCGTGGCCGAAGCCGAGGGTGACGTCGGTGGCGGAGAGGAGTGGATCGGGGATGGGGTCCTCCTGAGACTCGTTCCCATCTTACTGATGATCCTTGTTAGGATCCATTCTCATGTGGAACGACGCCTCGATCCGAACCCCGCTCGTCCGGACCCTCGCCGCGGTCCTCGCCGTCGGCCTGCTCGGGGCCTGCTCCTCGGAGCCCGGCTCCCCCGACGCGACCGGCGCCCGGGTCGTGGCCGCGGCCTACCCCTTCGCGGAGGCGGCGCGGTGGGTCGGGCGCGCCCGGGTGGAGGTGGAGGACCTCACGCCGCCGGGCACCGAGCCCCACGACCTCGAGGTCACCTCCGACCAGGTCGACGCACTGCTCGACGCCGACCTCGCGGTCGTGGCCGGGGGGGCGTTCCAACCGGCGCTCGAGGATGCGGCGGAGCGACGCGACGGTCCGACCCTCGTGGCCCTCGAAGCCCCCGGCATCGAGGGCGACGATCCGCACGTCTGGCTCGATCCCGTGACCATGGGCGCGGTCGTGCGGGCCGCGCGCGACGCGCTGCTCGAGATCGATGGTCTGGATGCGCCGTCGATCCGGGCCGGAGCCCGCACCGCGCTCGCCCGCCTCGCCGCCCTCGACGCCGAGTACCGCGCCGGTCTCGCCCGGTGCGACCGGCGCGTCATCGTCACGGCCCACGACGCGTTCGGCCGCCTCGGCGCACGGTACGACCTCCGGGTGGAGTCGATCGCCGGCATCTCCCCGGAGGAGGAACCCGACCCGCGCCGGATCGCCCGCCTCGCCCGTCTCGTGCGCGACGAGGGGATCACGACGGTGTTCACCGAGGAACTCGTGTCGCCACAGGTCGCCGAGGTCCTCGCCCGTGACGCAGGGGTGCGGACCGATGTGCTCAGCCCGATCGAGTCGCTCACCCCGGAGCAGCGGCGCGCCGGGGAGGACTACGTGTCGCTCATGCGGCGGAATCTCGAACGGATCCGCACCGCGTCGGGCTGCGCCTAGTCGCTGACCCCGTCGGCACCCCGGCTCCGGAGTGCGCCCCGGAGGGCCGCGGCGGCCGCGTCGAGTGCGGCCGGATCCGGATCGCGGGCCGCGTTGTCGAAGTCGAGGTCGTGCACCCCGTCCATCGGGACGACGTGCAGATGGACGTGTGGCACCTCGAGGCCGGCGATCATGAGGCCGACCCGCGTCGGGGCGAACGCGTCCATCTGGGCGCGCGCGACCTCTTGGGCGACCGACATCAGGTGCGCGTTCGTCGCCGGGTCCAGATCCACCCAGTGGTCCACCTCGGCCCGGGGCACGACGAGCGTGTGACCCGCGCGCAGCGGGTTGATCGAGAGGAATGCGACGCAGCGGTCGTCCCGCCACACGAACCGCCCCGGGAGTTCGCCGTCGATGATGCGGGTGAAGATCGTGGTCATGGCGGTTCAGCCTCCCACGGTCGCCCGTGCGTCGGCCACGACCACCGGGCGAAGGTGCCGGGCGGCTCCGACCGCCAACCCGACGCCGCCGCCGAGGGCCAGTGCGACCGTGAGCCGGGCCACGGCCGGTTCGAGGTCGCTCGGTGGAATCGCGTGGGTGAGGGAGCCGAGGTCGGCGACGCCGCCGGCGATGGCGATGAACAGGCCGGCGACGAGGATGAGCGGCGTCGCCGCATCCGGCGTGCGCCACCGCGTGATCAGTCGGATGAGCGCGAGGAGGGCGAGCAGGATCGCCAGGACCGAGGGGCCGGCCCCGAGGGCCCGTGCGCCGGTCCCGGCCGATGACACCTCCCACGCCCCGAGCGTGTGGAGCGTCTCGCTCAGGATGACCACGACGAGGCCCACCGCCAGCACGACCGGCCACCGGCGGAGCCCGGCGAGCAGGGCGAGGGTGAGGGCGAGGCCCGCTGCGAGGCCGAGCCACGGTGCCGGTGCGGGCGCGGGCCGGGAGTCGAGCGTGCCGGTGATGCGTGCCGCGGTCCCGTCGATGCGCACCGGGATCTCCCACGGTTCGTCCCGCACCTGTCCCCGGCCCATCCAGTGCGCGCGGTGATCGTGCCAGCGCGCCCTCGGGGAGCCCGACACCCGAACCCAGACCGGCGGGGCCGCGGCGTCGAGGCGGGCGGGGACGGTACCGGTCGGCGTGTCCGATCGGTTGAGCGCGGTCGCGGGTGATCGCCGGTTCTCCCAGACCCCGCGTCGGTCGATCCGCAGGTACGGCT
>JALRDW010000277.1 GCA_023262065.1 Acidimicrobiia bacterium
CCGCGCGGCGGGCCCTCGCCGCCTTCGTGGGCTGGGAGTCCCGTCGGGAGGTCGCCGTCGCCGCGCCTCCGGTCTTCCCGGTCGACCCGGACCTCGCGCCCTTCGCTGCCTTCGCTGCCCTCGTGGTCGTCGTGGCCTTCGCCGGTGCCGGCTTCGCCCGGGTCGCCGATCTCGCGCGGCCGGCCGCGGCCCCCGAAGCCTTCGCGGGTGCCGGATCGGCGGCACGTCGGCGCGATGGCTTCGGGTCGGCGGGCACCCGCGCATGGTACCGACCGCCCGGCGCGTCCCGATCATCGACATCAGCCGGCGGCGCGCAACTCCCGCTTCAACTCGTTGATCTCGTCACGGAGTCGGGCGGCCTCCTCGAAGCGCAGATCCTTGGCCGCCTGCGCCATCTCCTCCTGGAGCTGCAGGACGAGTCGTCCCAGTTCGTCCGGCGGCACCCCGGCGAGGTCGGCGAAGATGGCCGAACGCCGGGTGCGCGACCGCCCGCCGCCGGTCGGGACGGCGTCGTCCTCACCCTCCCGGGCTCGGACCATGGCGAGGATGTCGGAGACCTTCTTGCGCACGGTCTGGGGGTCGATCCCGTGCTCGGCGTTGTACTCGATCTGCAGCTTCCGCCGTCGGTTCGTCTCGCTGATCGCACGGGTCATGGAGTCGGTCACCCGATCCGCGTACATCACGACCTGACCGTCCACGTTGCGGGCGGCCCGGCCGATGATCTGGATGAGACTGGTCTCCGACCGGAGGAATCCCTCCTTGTCGGCGTCGAGGATCGCCACCAGCGACACCTCGGGCAGATCGAGTCCCTCCCGGAGCAGGTTGATCCCGACGAGCACGTCGTACTCGCCGAGGCGCAGCGCCCGCAGGAGCTCGACGCGCTCGAGGGTGTCGACCTCACTGTGCAGGTACCGGACCCGGATCCCGAGTTCCACGAGGTAGTCCGTGAGGTCCTCGGACATCTTCTTCGTGAGCGTCGTGACGAGGACCCGTTGCTCCCGATCGACCCGCTCCCGGATCTCGTGCACGAGGTCGTCGATCTGGCCCTTCGTCGGCCGCACCACGACCTCGGGGTCGATGAGCCCGGTCGGGCGGACGATCTGCTCCACGATCCGCTGGGAGTCCTGGATCTCGTAGGGCGATGGGGTCGCCGACATGTAGACGATCTGGTGCACCTTCGCCGCGAACTCGTCGAAGGTCAGCGGCCGGTTGTCGAGCGCGGAGGGCAGGCGGAAGCCGTGCTCGACCAGCGTCTCCTTGCGCGAGCGGTCGCCGGCGAACTGACCACGGATCTGTGGCACCGTGACGTGGCTCTCGTCGAGCACGACGAGGTAGTCGTCCGGGAAGTAGTCGAGCAGCGTGTACGGGGCCTGTCCGGGTGCCCGCCCGTCGAGGTGACGCGAGTAGTTCTCGATGCCCGAGCAGAACCCGACCTCGCGCATCATCTCGAGGTCGTAGGTCGTGCGCATGCGGAGTCGCTGGGCCTCCAGCAACTTCTCGTGCTCGTGGAACCAGCGCAGCCGATCGTCCAACTCGCCCTCGATCTGGGCGACCGCCCGCTGCATCTGCTCGAGGTCGGTCGCGTAGTGCGATGCGGGGAACAGCACCATCGTGTCGATGTCCTCGATGATCTCCGCGGTCAGCGGGTCCACCACCGAGATGCGTTCGACCTCATCGCCGAACAGCGACACCCGCAGGCCGTGCTCCTCGTACGCCGGGAAGATCTCGATCGTGTCGCCCCGTACGCGGAACTTGTTGCGGACGAAGGAGACGTCATTGCGCTCGTACTGCAACTCGACGAGGCGGTTGAGCAGCGCCCGCTGCTCGTGCTCCTCGCCGACCCGGACCGTGAGCAACTGCTTGGCGTACATCTCCGGTGAGCCGAGTCCGTAGATGGCGGAGACCGATGCGACGATCACGACGTCGCGTCGCGACAGCAGCGCCGCCGTCGCCGAGTGTCGCAGCCGGTCGATCTCCTCGTTGATCGAGGAGTCCTTCTCGATGAACGTGTCGGAGGACGGGATGTAGGCCTCGGGTTGGTAGTAGTCGTAGTACGACACGAAGTACTCGACCCGGTTCCGCGGGAACAGTTCGCGGAACTCTGCGGCCAGCTGTGCGGCGAGGCTCTTGTTCGGGGCCAGGATGAGGGTCGGACGCTGCACCTCCGCGATCAGCCCGGCCACCGTGAAGGACTTGCCGGAGCCGGTGATGCCGAGGAGCGTCTGGGCACGGTCGCCCCGCCGGATCCCCTCGGCCAGCGCCGCGATCGCCCGGGGCTGATCGCCGGCCGGCGCGAACTCGGAGACCAGCTCGAACGGGGGCACCGTGGAAGTCTACGGGCGGACGGCTCTCACGCCCCGGCGGTTCCGTCGGCGTCGGCGTCATCGGCCGCAGCACTCGCCGCGCGTTCGTCCCGCAGACGGAGCAGGTCCTCCCACAGTTCCTCGACGATGGCGGCGAGCGCCTCCCGGTCGGCGCCGTTGTCGATGACGTGGGTGGCGATCTCGCGTCGCATCTCGTCCGTGGCCTGCGAGGCCATGCGCGCCTCGGCGTCCTCCCGGGGCACGCCCCTCCCCTCGAGGCGCTGGAGCCGGATCTCGCGCGGCGCCTCCACGACGAGCACCGCCGCATACCCCCGGCTGGCGGCGTTCGCGGTCTCAGCGAGCAGGGGCACATCGTGCACGACGACCGCATCGGGCGGTGCGGCCTGCACCCGACGCAGGAACTCCTCCCCGATGGCCGGATGGGTGATCGCCTCCAGATCCGCCCGGGCCTCCCCGGTGGCGAAGGCGATCCGGGCGAGGGCCGGACGGTCGAGGGTCCCGTCCGGCTGGAGGATCCCGGGACCGAAGCGCTCCACGAGCCGTTCGAGGGTGGGCGAACCGGGTTCGACCACCTCGCGGGCAATCCGATCGGCATCGATGATCACCGCACCGTGCTCGGCCAGGAGTTCGGCCACGGTGGACTTCCCGCTGCCGATCCCGCCCGTCAGGCCGATGAGGAACATGGATCGATCGTAGAGGACCCCGGTCCGACGACCGCTGGGACCGGGGTCCCAAGAACCCCTCAGGTCAGCCCGGCGGGGTGCCGATAGGTGCCGGGAACAGAGAGCCGACCGGAGTCGGACGGCCCGGATCTGGAGGACCACCACCCATGACCAGCGTGCTCGTCATCAACGATCAGCGGATCGTCCGCGACGCCGTCCGGGCCATCTGCGCCGAGAGCGACGCCCAGGTGATCGCCGAGGCCGAGGAGGCCGTGGACGGGGCCCGCCTGGCCGCCGGCCTCGGGCCGGACGTGGTCGTGGTCTCCGACCTCGCTGCGGTCGAGGCGGTCGCGGCCCATGCGCCCGACGCTCGGATCGTCCTCATCGGTGCCGAGGGATCGGCCGAACGGGCCGCGGCCAAGCGGGCCGGTGCCGCCGCAGTCCTCGGACCCCAGGACGGAGCGGGCGAGTTGCTCGGCGCGGTCACGGACCACGCGTCACCCGTCATCCTGCGCCTCGTACCCGAGCAGCCGGACCGCGGACCGCTGACCCGCCGGGAGCACGAGGTGCTCCAGCAGCTGGCCGCGGGTCGCACCAGCCAGGAGATCGCCGAGGAGCTCTTCATCAGCCTGAAGACCGTGAAGAACCACCTGGGCTCGATCTACGCCAAGCTCGAGGCCCACAACCGGACGCAGGCCGTGCTCAGCGGCATGCGACTCGGCCTGGTGCGGATCGCTTCCTGATCCGCCGACGTTCGACGGAGGAAGCGAGGAGGCCCGGGCGGTACGCCCGGGCCTCCTCGCGACGTCGGTGGTGCGCCGGCGGTGCGCCGGCACGGTTCAGGCCTCGGTCGGCTCGGTCCCGACCACGACCTCGGACCCGTCCTCGGATGCTGCGGGCTCGTCCTCGCCGGCCGTGCCGATGTAGTTCCCGGCCTCGTCGTAGGCGTGCTCGCCGAACGCGTCCTGGTACTCCGCGGCGACCGTGCCGCCCTCGGCGGCCTGCTTGATCGAGAGGGAGATCCGGCGCCGGTCCAGGTCGATGTCGATGATCTTGACCCAGAGCTCCTCGCCGCCCTGGACGACCTGCTCGGGTGCCTCCACGTGGTGGATGGCCATCTCCGAGATGTGCACGAGACCCTCGATGCCCTCGCCGACCTGCACGAACGCACCGAACGGCACCAGCTTGGTGACCCGTCCGTACACGAGCTCCCCCACTTGGTGGCCGGTGGCGAACTCCTGCCACGGGTCCTGCTGGGTGGCCTTGAGGGAGAGCGAGATCCGCTCCCGGGACAGGTCGACGTCGAGCACCTGCACCGTCACCTCGTCGCCGACCTGCACGACCGACGACGGGTGGTCCACGTGCTTCCACGACAACTCCGAGACGTGGACGAGCCCGTCCATGCCGCCGAGGTCCACGAAGGCACCGAAGTTGACGACCGACGAGACGACACCGCTCCGGATCTCGCCGGGCTTGAGGTTGGCCAGGAAGTCGTCCCGCTGCTCGCGCTGCGTCTCCTCGAGGTAGGCGCGTCGGGACAGCACGACGTTGTTCCGGTTCTTGTCGAGTTCGATGATCTTGCACTCGAGGGACCGGCCCACGAACGGCTGCAGGTCGCGGACCCGCCGGAGATCGACGAGCGACGCGGGGAGGAAGCCACGCAGTCCGATATCGAGGATGAGGCCGCCCTTGACGACCTCGATCGCCTGCAGACCCGCCCGCACCGGTGGCGGTTCAACATGGTCACCGGCGAGACCCAGGAGGAGTCGCTC
>JALRDW010000035.1 GCA_023262065.1 Acidimicrobiia bacterium
CCGTCGGGGACATCAACTTCCAGGCCAAGTGCGTCGACCGCATGACCCACCTCGTGCGTGAGGGCACGACGCTGCTGTTCGTCTCCCACCACCTGCCGGCGATCGAGTCGCTGTGCACCCGTGGGGTGATGCTGGATCACGGGAAGGTGCAGATCGAGGGCACCGCCAAGGAGGTGCTGTCGCACTACATCGCCGAGATGGAGGACCGCCGTCTCGACGTGCAGGCCCTCGAGCGGAACCATGGGCGCGTCCGCATCGTGTCGGCCACCTGCCACGCCCCCGACGGTTCAGAGCGCTACCGCTTCACCCCCGAGGAGGGACTGACGATCCGACTCCGGTTCGAGGCGGACGAGCCGGTCCGGCGACCGCACGTCGTCATCGGCATCACCGACGGCCGGCCGGGCGGACTGATCGAGATCTCGATGCTGGACGACGGCACCGCTCCCGATCGGGTCGGGCGCGAGTTCGAGGTCACGTGCGCGATCGACCACCTGCCGCTCCGGCCCCGCCTGTACGAGATCTGGTGCGACGTGCTCGCCGAGGACGGGTACGCACCGCTCATGGACTGGTTCCAGGTGAGCGGCTTCCGGATCGATGCGCCGATCGGCGAGGGGAAGAAGGCCGTGGTGAACGCCGCGACCGCCGGCGCGGTCGCCGTGCCGTACCGCTGGGACGTGCGCGGTTAGGCGGTCGAACGCGGGAACCGGCGATCACCGACGCCGACCCAGGACCTGCGATCGCGCGCCCGCAGTCGTCGGGCGACGAGGTTCGGCACGGCGACGGCCACGAGCGACTTGATGCGGGCCGCCGTGGGCTGCCCTCCATCGCGAGCGACCGCCCACGCCCGGGCGCGACGGGCCGGTTCGTCGTGCACGAGGGCCACCCGCATCGTCTCCCGGGCCGCGCGCCGCGCCTCGGCGTCGCGACGGGCCGTCACCCGCACCCGCTCGGACCCGGTGAGCCGAGGGTCCGCGAGCGTCTTGGTCAGCGTCGCCACCCGCCCCTCGTACATGCGCCGTCGGCTCGCACTCATCGCGGCCTCGCGCATCGTGTACACGCCGAGGGGCGCATCGATGCACCCGATGCGGCCCCCGGCGAGCACGAGACGGATCCAGCACTCCCAGTCGGTGGTGTGGGTGATCGTCTCGTCGTAGCCACCGAGCTCCTGCATCAGGGTCCGTCGGACGACCACCTGACCGAAGACGAAGTTGCGATCGAGGATGGCCGCGCGCTGATCCGCCACCTCGAACCGGTGCCCCTCGTGGTACACGGTGCCGACGATGCGGCCATCGAGTTCGAGGACCGCGTCGGTCGTGACGAGGTCGAGATCGGGTCGTTCGACGAGGACCCGGGTCACCGCGGCGAGCCGACCCGGCGCGAACCGATCGTCGGCGTCGAGCACCGCGACGAACTCGGCCGACGCCGCGGCGATCGCCGCGTTGCGGGCCCGCGCCTCTCCCCCGTGCTCGATCCGCACGAGCCGCACGGCGGAGCCGTAACGCGCGAGCGCCCCCGCCAGATCGTCGGTGGAGCCGTCGTCCACGACCACGATCTCGGCGGGCCGCACCGATTGGGCGAGCACCGAGTCGACGGCGGTGCCGATCACGTCATCCGCCTCGAACGCCGCGATCACCACTGCGATCGTCGGCACCGGGACCGACCGCAGCACGGCGGGGGGCGACGGTGCGAGGAGGTTCGGCACGCGACCGATGGTAGGCGTGGTTCCCGGCCGATCGCCGTGCGCGACGCCACCCGTTCACCCCCGGGTGACGAACCGGACACCTCTGCGGCGCGCATCGGTCACCGGTACGCTCGGGCCATGACCCTCGACGGGCTGCGGCTCACCGCGTTCACCGACGCGCACGAGGTCGGTGGCGCCGAGATCTCGCTGGCGAACCTGCTCGCCGCACTCGATCCCGCCGTCGAGGTGTGCGTCATGGGGACCGACCGTTCGGTCCTCGAGCGGGTCGCCGCCGCCCGACCCGGCGCCACCACGATCCTCACCCCGACCGTCCGGGGTCTGCGCGACATCGCAGCGATCCTCGCGACCCGTCGTGCGATCGCCGCCGACCGCCCCGACATCCTCCACGTGAGCCTCTCGACCCCGTGGGCGTGTCGATACGCGATCCTCGCGGCGATGACCGTGCCCGGCGTCCGCACGATCGCGGTCGAACAGCTCGTCCTGCCCCTCCCGACCGGTCGGGTCCGCCTGCTCAAGCGCCTCACCTCCCGGCGACTCGACGCGCACGTTGCGGTCGGCACGGCCTCGGCGCGTGCCGTCGAGCGGGACGCCGGACTGCCCGCCGGTTCGGTCCGCACCATCCACAACGGGGTGCCGGATCGCCCCGTGCCGCCGCCCGACCCGACCGCACCCCACCCGGCCGTCGTCTCCCTGGCCCGCCTCGACGCAGTGAAGGGACTCGACGTCCTGGCGCGGGCCGTGGCCGCGATCCCGGGGCTGCATGCCACCGTCGTGGGCCGCGGACCGGAGCGGGAGGCGTTGACCCGCGAGGCGGACGCGCTCGGGATCGCCGCGCGCTTCCACCTGGTCGGTTGGCGCGACGACCCCGTGGCGGCCCTCGCCGACGCCGACGTGTTCGTGCTGGCGTCGCGGGCCGAGGGCCTCCCGTTGTCGATCGCCGAGGCCATGCTCGCCGGGTGCGCGGTGGTCGCCACGGACGTCGGGAGCGTGCGGGAGATCGTCGAGGACGGGGTGACCGGCCTGATCGTCCGGCCCGACGACGCCGCCGCGCTCACGGCGGCGATCCGGACGCTGCTCGACGATCCGACCCGGCGGACGGCGATGGTCGAGCGCGCGCGGGCGAGGGCGTCC
>JALRDW010000047.1 GCA_023262065.1 Acidimicrobiia bacterium
TGCTGCGCTTCGACTACTAGGAGCGCCCGTGTCCCCCATCGTCATCCTGGGTGCGTTGGCCCTCGGCGCCTCGATCCCGCTCGCCTGGTGGGCGCTGAGCGGACCGCGCAGCGAGCGGGAACAGGCCACGAGCAACCTCCGGATGGGCGCGCCGACCAGCAGCAACCTCCGCGAGGCCCGGCTCACCGAGTCCGCCCAGGACCGGGTCCTCTCGCCGATGATGAAGGGGCTGGCCGATCGTGCCCGACGGTGGAGTCCCTCGGGTCTGCGCGATTCGGCCGAGCAGCGGATCCAGCTCGCGGGCCTGGGCGAGGAGTGGACGCCCGACCGGGTCTTCGCGTCGAAGGCGGTCCTCGGACTGATCGGTGCCGCGTTGACCTTCGTGCTGATGCTCGCCACCCCGAGCCTCAAGGTGCTCCTCATCGGCATCGCGATCACGCTGCTGCTGTTCTTCCTCCCCGACGTGCGCCTCCAATCGAAGGGTGCCGACCGGCAGCAGACGATCGAGAACCAACTCGCGGACGTCCTCGACCAGATCACGGTCTGCGTCGAGGCCGGCCTCTCCTTCGACAACGCGGTGCTGCGGGTCGCCCGGGGCTCCGGCCCGCTCCCCGAGGAACTCGGCCGCACCCTCCAGGACGTCCAACTCGGCCTGCCCCGGTCGGCGGCGCTGGAACGGATGCTCGAGCGCACCGACGTCTCGGACCTGCGCTCCTTCGTGCACGCGTTCAACCAGGCCGAGAAGTACGGCATCCCGATCGCCCAGATCCTGCGGGTGCAGTCGACCGAGATGCGCACGAAGCGGCGCCAGCGCGCCGAGGAGCGGGCACTCAAGCTCCCGGTGAAGCTCGTGTTCCCGGTCGTCCTCTGCATCCTGCCCGCGCTGTTCGTCGTGGTCGCCGGTCCCGCCGCGATCCGCGTCGCCGAGTCCTTCTCCGCCACGTGACCGGGCCCAACGGCGACAGCCTCCGCGACCTGCTCGTCGGGATCGATGCCGGCGCACTCGGAGCGCCGGACGTCGCCATCCCGACCGGGTTCTCCCCGTTGGACCAGGTCCTCATGGGCGGGGTCCGGACGGGTCAGCTCGTGCTCGTCGGAGGCCGGCCCGGCATCGGCAAGACGATCCTGGCGCTCCAGTGGGCCCGCACCTTCGCGATGGCCGGGGTGGCGACGGCGGTCGTCTGCTACGAGCACCCGCCCCGCGAGGTCGTCGAACGGCTGCTCGCGGTCGAGGTGCGGACGGCGGCCCGCGTCGATGAGCAGGTGCTCGTCGACGCGGCGCGCGATCTCGTCCGCCGGGTGATCCTCGCCGGCGAGCCGCTCGGCACCGCGGCCGAGCACCCGCTGGCGGATGAGGCGATCCGTCGGGCCTCCTCCTGGGGGGACCACCTGCGGATCGCCGGCGGTTCCGGCCGGGGGACGGACCTCGGCGGGATCGAACGGATCGCCGAGGATCTCGGACCGGGCGGCGTCCTGCTGGTCGACTACCTGCAGAAGGTGCCGCTCCACGAGCACCTGGGTTCCGACGAGGAGCGCACGCTCGCCGTCGCCGAGGGCCTCAAGGACATCGCACTGCGGCACAACGTCGCGATGGTGGCCACGGCGGCCGCCGACCACGGTGGCATCGAGGCCCGTCGCCTGCGCGTCGGTGACCTGCGTGGTTCGGCCGCCCTCGCCCACGAGTGCGACGTGGCCATCACGCTCAACGAGAAGGCGCTCGCGGTCTCGAAGGTGTCGCTCGCCTACAACTCCGCCCGGTCGGAGCAGTTCCAGCGCCAGGTGGTGCTGAGCGTCGAGAAGAACCGCAGCGGCCCCGCCGACATGCACCTCGAGTTCACGAAGGACTTCTCGTCGTACCGCTTCGACCCCGACGGTTCGTTCCTCGGGGAGAAGTTGGTCGACGACGTGCTCTACGAGCAGTGAGCCACGCGCAGGTTCACGCGCCGGCCGGCACGCCCTCCGCGTAGAACTGGGCGTACCACTTCCGGAACTTGAGGATCGGTCCGTCGGTGTCGGCGAGGGCCGGCACCGGCAGGAACGTCTTGTTCTCCCAGATCGGCTTGTCCTCGACGATCTGCTTGTTGATCTCCTTGACGAAGGCCTCGGCGACGGTCGACGTCATGCGCTCGTCCTCGAACTTGCGCACCATGAAGTTGAACCGGACCACACACGACTCGTCGTCGATCGGGGTGGTCGTCGCGATGTTGATGGCATCCACGATGCCCGAGAACCACACCTTCGAGTACCCGGGCCCGAAGTTGTAGACGTCGATGCGACCCCAGGTGGTGCCCCGAGGCGTCACGTAGCTCTGCTTGGAGAGCATCACCGAACATGGCCCGTCGGTGTTGTACTCCTCCACCTCGGCGACCGTCTCCGTGCCGTGCACGAACAGGAAGTGGGCAGGATCCGCGGAGTTCTCCATCATCTCCTGCGGGATCGTGCGGATGACGTACTCCGAGGTGTAGTAGGAGGACCAGCCGTCGTCCCCGTGCTCGGCGATCTCGTCGACCTCCCACATCGGCGCGACCGTCTCGTCCGGGTGGCGCCAGGCGAGGATGAACCCGTTCCGGTTCACCACCGGGTAGGTCCTCAGGCGGGCCTTCCGGTTGATCTTCTCGGAGTACGGGATCTCGAGGCAGGAACCGGATCCATCGAAACGCCAACCGTGGAACGGACAGGTGATGGCACCGTCCTGCACGTGCCCACCGACGCCGAGGTGCGCTCCGAGGTGCGGGCAGAAGGCGTCCTGGAGGTGGTACTCCCCCGCCTCGTCGCGCCACAGCACCAGGTCGGTGCTCCAGAACCGGAGCGCCTTCACCCCGCCGGGCTCGAGCTCATCCGGGTACGCGACCTGGAACCAGCCGTACGGATGCGGGAACGGGAATCGGCTCACACTCACTCCTCGGGACGGACCCGAACCCGGGCCACCGGGCCCATTGTGACACCGTCGACCCCGATCCCCCGCGCTCGGGCGGTGGTTCAGCCCCGGGGTTCGGCGACGTACAGCGTGCGACCGCCGGAGGGCAGCCGGAGGTGCGAGGTGACCTGGTACCGCTCGCCGAGGAGTCGCTCGAACTCCTCGATCCGGTAGTCCGGGAAGAGACCGGCCGCCTTGTTGCCGAGCAGGCGGTCCGCCATGGGGTCGTGCGGCTCGACGAACTCCACGACGAGCGTGCCCCCGAGGTCGGCGAACCAGTCGACGATCTGGGCGAGCGGGACGTTGGCGGCGAGGGCGAGGTGGTGGATCAGGGCGAGCGCGAGCACCAGGTCCGGGCGCCCCCGGTCGGTGAACGCCCGCCGCTCGGCGTTCCGCCAGCCCCGGGCCGGGGACGGATCGACGAGGTTCATGACCAGCGGGAGGATGTTCGTGATCCCGTCGGCCCGGAACGACCGGTACATCGCATCGACCGTGACGTCGTCGTAGTCGACCGCGAGCACCTG
This sequence comes from Acidimicrobiia bacterium, assembly GCA_023262065.1. Lineage (GTDB taxonomy): Bacteria > Actinomycetota > Acidimicrobiia > IMCC26256 > IMCC26256 > IMCC26256. The sequence continues at coordinate 3,442 of JALRDW010000047.1, forward strand.
GTCCGCCCGTTCAGCCGCGATCCGCGCGTACACACCGTCGTTGGCCCCGAGGTCCCACGCGGAACCGGGGCGCCGGTCGGCCACGACGTCCCGGATGAACCGCTCCTTCGCCTCCCGGTCGGCGTCGGAGTACGAGCAGGTGTTCCGGTAGGCGACCCAGGCCGACTCGGAGCGTTCGCTGCGCAGGCCGGTGGTCGTCGCGAGCAGCTTCTTCGTGAGGGCCTTGTTCAGCTCGGCACCGAACCCGGATGCCGCGAGATCCTCCTGGGTCTTGCGCCCGCCCCGATCGAACCGTCGGTCGGTGGCTGCCTGCACGGTGACGTTGCGGAACACGCCCTTGCGGTACTTCTTCGTCCCGCGCAGCAACTTCGCCATCTCCTGCGGCGGGATGCCGTCGAGGTGCCCGAGGAGCGTCCGCTGGAACGGCACGCCGAGGTGGGCCTCGAGCATGAGCGGGTACAGGATCGTCTGGCAGTACTGCCGGTACCCGATCCAGGGTCCGGGCCGCACCGGTTCGAACGACCCCACGTCGATGAAGGTCGGACGGGCCCCCACGAACTGCAGGTTGAAGGAGTACCCGTCCTTCATCGTGATGCCCTCCTCGAGGGAGGCCAGCAGGAGCTCGAGGTGCAGGGCGCCCGCGTCCTGGAGCATCGAGAACGACCACTCGTAGGGGTACGAGATGAACGGGATCGGATCGTGTTCGAGCACCGCCTCGAACCGCCCGACGAGGTCAGCCGGCACCTCGGACGCATCGAGCCGACGGGTGCCGACGATGCGGCCCGCCGCAACGGCCTCGCGGTACGCAGCGGTGGCCGCCGTGGCCTCGAATGCGCCGGCCGCCTCGGCACCGAGGCCGCGCAGCACACGGTCACCGTGGCGCAGCACCGTGCTGGCCGGGTCGCGGAAGGACCCCGGATCGGGACGGGAGGGGCTCACGGCTGGGCGGAGGACTCAGTCCTCGGACCCCGTCGCGCCCGCCTCGGACGCGGCCGGCTCGACGGTCTTCCCCTTGCGGAAGACACCGGTGATCTGGTGCCACCGCATCTTCACGAACACTGCGACACCGGCGAACCCGGCGGCGATGGCGCTCCCGATCATCCCGGCGCTCGTGCCATCGAGGTAGGCGACGCGCATGTGGTTCTCCTCGTGGGTTCCGGCGACCACGCAGTGCGGCCCCGTGCGACAGAACGTCATCGTACCGGTGCCCGGGGGCCCCTCGGACCACACCCGCCACGGACCGCGACCGGAGGTCCTCCACCGTCGACGCCGGGGCAGGGCACCGTCGGCGGCCCTCCGGACCGCCTCCTCCCGAATCCCGACAGCGCTCCGAGATCCAACGTGAATGGCCCGGGCACAAGCCCGGGCCATTCACGTTGGAGCGGACGACGGGATTCGAACCCGCGACCCTCACCTTGGCAAGGTGATGCTCTACCAGCTGAGCCACGTCCGCGTAGGGCCGCCACTGTAGCAAGCCTCCCGGCCCGGTAGGCCACGCACGCCCTAGGGTCGCGGGCGACGAGGGTGCGCCGCCCGGCGCCGAACGATGAGGGAGCGACCATGCGGATCGGGATCTTCGGCGGCGCCGCGGTCGACCAGGGACTCGGGGCGGTGCGGCGAGCGGCGGCCACGGCCGAGTCCGAGGGGTTCGCGGCCTTCTGGTTGCCCCAGATCTTCGGGTTGGACGCGCTCGGGGCCCTCACGCTGATCGGGGCCGAGACCCCCCGGATCGAGCTCGGCACCGCCGTGGTCCCGACCTACCCGCGCCACCCGATCACCCTCGCTGCGCAGGCCCTCACCGTGCAGGCGGCGTCCGACGGCCGTCTGACCCTCGGCATCGGACTGTCGCACCAGTTCGTCATCGAGGCGATGTTCGGCTACTCCTTCGACAAG
>JALRDW010000111.1 GCA_023262065.1 Acidimicrobiia bacterium
CAGCGACGACGCGCGGCAACGACATGGACGACCATGCTAGGAGCGCCACCCCGACGTTCCACCAGCCCTCGCTGCGCCGGTAGCCTCGGCACCGTGCAGGTCGAGCAGGTGCTCCTGGCGTCACCCCGAGGGTTCTGCGCCGGCGTCGAGATGGCGATCAAGGCCCTCACCTGGATGGTCCGGGTCTTCGAACCGCCCGTCTACTGCTACCACGAGATCGTGCACAACCGGATCGTCGTCGATCGTTTCCGCGAGCTCGGCGTCGTGTTCGTCGACTCCGTGGGCGAGGTACCCGAGGGCGCGCCCCTCATGTTGTCAGCCCACGGCTCGGCCCCCGAGGTGGTCGCCGAGGCCCGGGCCCGCAACCGCTTCGTCGTCGATGCCGTCTGTCCCCTCGTCACGAAGGTCCACCACGAGGCCAAGACCCGGGCCGGCAAGGGCTTCACGATCCTCTACGTCGGCCACGAGGGGCACGACGAGGCGATCGGCACGCTCGCCGTCGCTCCCGACGCGATCCGGCTCGTCGAGCACGCCGAGGACCTCGACGCGGTGGCCGCCGGGATCGACGACCCCGAACGGGTGGCGCTCCTGGCTCAGACCACCCTCGCCATGGGCGACTGGATCGGCATCATGGACGGCGCCCGCGACCGCTTCCCGGATCTGTGGACCGCAGCGCGCAACGACCTGTGCTTCGCAACGACGAACCGGCAGTCCGCACTCACCGCGATCGCGGACCGGGCCGACGCCGTCGTGGTGATCGGGTCGGCGAACTCGTCGAACACGCTGGCCCTCGCGAAGGTCGCGAGCGCAGCGGGGTGCCCGACGGTGCTGCGGATCGACGGTCCGGACGAACTCGAACTCGCCGCCCTCGGCGATGCCGATGTGGTCGGGGTGACCGCCGGTGCGTCCGCGCCGGAGGAACTGGTCGATGCCGTGATCGCGAAGCTCGCACCGACCGAGGGCGTCGAGCCGGTCCATGTGACGGACGAGGACGAGTACTTCCCTCCGCCCCGCGAACTGCGGGAGGCGATCCCGGCCCTCGACGCGCTGCTGGCGCTCGCGCTCGGCGCGGACCCGGCGGCCGCCCGGTCGCTCGGCGGGCCCTTCGCCGGCGATCGCAGCGTGCGCGCCTCGCAGGTGCTCGCCGAACTCCGCGGCTGATGCTGCCGATCACGTTCGACAGCGTCCGGCTCACGCTGCACGTCCTGGCCGCCGCCATCTGGGTCGGCGGTCAGATCGTGCTCGGCGGGCTCATCCCAGCCGTCCGCCCGGCGGGACCCGACCGGGTGCGCGCCGTGGCCCAGTCGTTCCAACGACTCGCGTGGCCGGCCTTCGTCGTCGTGGTCGCGACCGGGGTGTGGAACCTCACCGCCATCGACGCGGCGAACCGGTCCCGTGCGTGGTGGACCACGCTGCTGGTCAAGTTGGCGCTCGTCGCGGCGAGCGGGATCGCAGCGGCGATCCACGTCCTCGTCCTGGGCCCGGCCGTGCGGCGCGCTCGCGACGACCGGACACGGCGGCGGGCGGCCATGGGTTCCGGGATCTGCGAGGGTGTGAGCGTCCTGGCCGGGCTCGGGGCGCTGTTCCTCGGGGTCGTGCTCGCCGGCTAGTAACCGCCCCGCTGCATCGCCTCGTCGAGCAACCGCTGCATCGAGACCTGGAGTTCGGCGGTCATGGCCTGCACCCCGGCCCGCTTGACCGCTCCACCGTTGCGGGTGGGCGGATGGATCGCGGGCCCGATGACGACCGCGACACGCTTGAGGCGCGGGAGGACCCGCCCCGAGGAGAGGATCTGCTCGCTCCCGCCGATCCCCACCGGCACGATCGGCACGCCGGTGCGAGCGGCGAGGTACGCGGCGCCATCGAACAACGGCCCGACCTCCCGGCCGTGCAACCGCGTGCCCTCGGGGAACAGTGCCGTGGGTTCACCGGACTCGATGGTCTCCTGGGCGGTACGCAACGCGGCCCGATCGGCGCTCCCGCGACTCACCGGGAACCCGCCGAGCGCGGTGATGAGGCCGGCGAGCCAGGGCTTCGAGAACAGCTCCTCCTTGGCCATGAACCGGATCCGCCGCTTCGTCGCGTAGGCGGCGAACGGGATGTCGAGGAGTGAACGGTGGGTCGGTGCGATGATGAAGGAGCCACCGCGCGGCACGTGCTCGAGTCCGACCACCTGCACCCGGAACAGCACCCGACAGATGGACAGCACGATGGCCCGGACGACCCGGTAGAGGATCATGCGACCGCCTCCCGGCGTCGGAACTCGTCGACGATGCTGCGCACCACGTCGTCGATCGTACGGTCCGTCGAGTCGACCGGCACGGCGTCGGGCGCGGCGACGAGCGGCGAGGCCGCCCGGCCGGCGTCGAGGCGATCCCGTCGGGCGAGGTCGGCCTGCACCGCGGCCACGTCCGCCGTCCGATCCGCCGCCGCCTCGTCCCGGGCCCGGCGGCGGGCCCGCTCCTCATCGCTCGCGGTGAGGAAGACCTTGAGCGCCGCGTGCGGGAACACGACGGTACCGATGTCCCGACCCTCCACCACCGCACCGCCGTGGGCCTCGGCCCAGGCCCGCTGGTGCCCGACGAGCACCTCACGCACCGCCGGATGGGCCGACACGGCCGAGACCGCCGCGGTCACCTCGGGCCCGCGGATGGCCTCGGTCACATCGCGGCCGTCGAGCACGACCCGCGCCCCGAGGTCGATCCGCACCGACCGGGCCGCCGCCGCACAGGCCTCGGGGTCGGCGGGGTCGGCCCCCGCCGCGAGCACCGCGAGCGTGACCGCGCGGTACATCGCGCCGGTGTCGAGGACCTCGAGCCCGAGCGCGGCCGCCACGGCACGGGCCACCGTGGACTTCCCGGAGCCCGCGGGCCCGTCGATCGCGACGACCCGGCTCACGCGGCGTCCCGCAGCGTGGCGAGCACCGACTCGAACCCCGGGAAGGACACGTCGACCGCCTCCCACCCCCCGATCGTCGTCGCACCGTCGGCGGCGAGCGCCGCGACGGCCGCACACATCGCGATCCGGTGGTCGCCCGCGCTGTCCACGGTGGCCCCCCGACGGGGGCCGCCCCGGACCACCAGACCGTCCTCGGTCGTCCGCACCTCGGTCCCGAAGGCGTCGAGCATCGCCGCAGTCGTCGTGATGCGGTCGGACTCCTTGACCCGCAGCTCGGCCGCATCGACGATCTCGGATGTTCCGGTCGCGGTCGCGGCGGCGACCGCAAGGATCGGGAGCTCGTCGACGATGCCCTCGGTCGACGCGATGGTCGTTCCCCGCAGGGCCGTGTACCGGACGGCGATCTCGCCCACCGGTTCGCCGAGCCGTTCCTCGACGACCGTGGTCGTGACGTCCGCACCCATCGTGCGCAGCACGTCGAGGTACGCGATCCGTTGCGGATTGAGGTTCACTCCCTCGATGGTGACCTCGGAGCCGGGCACCGTCGCCGCCGCGACCACGAGGAACGCAGCCGAGGACGCATCGCCCGGGATCTCGTAGTCGAACCGGTCGAGGGCGCCGATCGTGCCGACCCGCACGGTGCGGTCGTCGATCCGGGTGACGGGCGCGCCGAGGGCGGCGAGGAGTCGCTCGGTGTGGTCCCGGCTCGGTGCCGGCTCCCGCACCGTCGTCGTCCCCGAGGCCTGCAGCCCGGCGAGCAGCAGCGCGCTCTTCACCTGCCCACTGGCCATCGGCAACTCGACGTCGGCGCCGACGAGCACGCCGCCGGTGATGGTGAGCGGGGCGTGGCCATCGGTCGTGTCGATCCGGGCCCCGAGCCGTCGCAGCGGTTCGACCACCCGTCCCATCGGCCGCCGGGAGAGCGATTCGTCGCCGACGAGCACTGCGTCGAGCGGACGACCGCTCAGGAGACCGGCCAGCATCCGCATCGTCGTGCCGGAGTTGCCGCAGTCGATCGGCGCATCCGGTTCCGAGATCATGTCGAACCCGCGACCGACCACCGTGACCGATCCGTCGGTGTCGATGCACTCGATCCCCATGGCCTCGAGCGCGGTCCGGGTCCGCGCCACATCCTCGCCCGTCGCGAGGTTGCGCAGTACCGAGCGACCGTCGGCCACCGACGCGAGCAGCAGCGCCCGGTGCGAGATCCCCTTGCAGCCCGGCAGCCGGACCCGACCGCGCAACGGGCCGCCCGGGTCGATGACGCGTCGGCTCACAGTTCGCTCCGGACCGGGTGGTAGCCGGCCGTCACGAGTGCGTCGACGAGCGCGTCCGACCGCGTCGCGCCGACGATGAGGACGAGCAGGCCGCTCGTGCCCTCGATGGAGTGGTTGATCTCGAGGTCGGCGATGTTCACCCCGAGGCTCCCGGCCAGCGTGGTGACCTCGGCGAGGACCCCCGGCCGGTCCGGGACCGGGATGCGCAGTTCGACGAGCGGTCCGGCGATCGCCGCCGACACCGGCAGCCCGCGGCGCGCCCCCCGGGCCCGCTCGAGCAGCGCGAGCAGATCCTCTCGGTCCCCGGCATCGACCATCCGGCGCACCGCGCCGAGTGCCTCCAGGTACCGGTCGAGCGCGGCGACGATGGCGTCCCGGTTCGCCGCGCAGATGTCGGGCCAGATCGCCGGGTGGCTCGCCGCGATCCGGGTCATGTCGCGGAATCCACCGGCCGCGAGCCGCAGCAGCAGGGCGGAGCCATCCCCGCCGGCGGCCGCGACGTCCATGAGCGTGGTCGCCGCGAGTTGGGGCACGTGGCTCACGACCGCGACCAGCGCGTCGTGCTCCGCCGGAGCGATCTCCACGACCTCGGCCCCGACCGCGGTCGCGAGCGTCCGGACCGCGGCGTGGGCGTCGGGATCGGTACCGGCGACCGGGGTGAGCACCCAGGTGGCGCCCACGAACAGATCGGCGTCGGCCCCGTCGAGTCCGTCCTGCTCCGAACCGGCCATCGGGTGTCCGCCCACGAAGACGTCGGCGCGATCGTGGACGGCGACCTCTGCGACGACCGGCGCCTTGACCGAACCCACGTCGGTCACCACCGGCGCACCGGCGTCGAGCGCGGCCAACGCGGCCGCACCGACCCGCCCGACGGGCGTGGCGACCACCGCGAGGTCACAACCGGCGACCGCAGTGGCCGGATCCTCGGCGGTCACGTCGGCCGCGCCCATCGCAGCGGCACGGGCGAGACGGTCCGGATCGAGGTCGAAGGCGACGACGTGGTGGCCGCGGGCCCGCAGGGCGAGCCCGAGCGACCCGCCGATCAGGCCGGTGCCGATGAGGGCGACGTGCACCGGATCACCCCGGGAGGTCGTCGCGGAGCACCCGCGCACCCTCGAGGTAGACGTGTGCGATGTCGCCGCGGGCGCGATCGGTGTGCACGTGCATCAGCACCCGGACGACCCGCGGGAGGCTCCCCGGGACCGGGATCTCCCGGGCGCAGATGAGCGGGACGTCGCCGAGGCCGAGCGCTCGTGCGCCGGTCGCAGGGAACTGACTCGTGAGGTCCTCGGTCGCGGTGAAGAAGATGCTGATGATGTCGTCGTGCTCGACCGCGTTGCGCTCCAGCATCTCCCGCACGACCTGTTGGGTCCGCCGGTCGATCTCCTCCGGGGCATCGATGTCGCAGGTGATCGCGCCGCGCACGGCCATGACTCGCACGGGCGGCAACGCTAGCCCCGTCCGCGGCCGGGACCCGGCCGAGATCCGGTCGCCGCATGCAGGGCTCGCACCTCGGCGGGTGCGAGCGCGCGCCACGTCCCCGGCTGGAGGCCCGGATCCCGCACCGGTCCGATCCGGACGCGCACCAGCCGCCGCACCGGGTGGCCGACGGCCTCGCACATGCGTCGCACCTGCCGGTTGCGTCCCTCGTGGATCGCGATACTGATCGCCGCGTTGCCGCCGTGCTCGTCGGCGAGGACGACCACGGCGGGCGCCGTCGGTCCGTCATCGAGATCGATCCCCTCGCGCAGGCGACGGAGCGCGGCGGGCGACGGCACCCCCCGGACCTCGGCGAGGTACTCCTTCTCCACGCCGAGACTCGGGTGGGTGAGGGCCTGGGCGAGTTCACCGTCATTGGTCACGACGAGCAGGCCCTCCGTGTCGAGATCGAGCCGCCCGACGGGGAAGACCCGCGGGTCGCCCGGCACCAGTTCCATCACCGTGGGCCGACCCTGCGGATCGCTCGCGGTCGTCACGACGCCGCGCGGCTTGTTGAGCAGGTAGTGCACGAGGTCGGTCCGGGTCACCACCGGTACGTGATCCACGGTGATGCGCGCCGACACCGGATCGACACGGCGACCGAGGACCGCGACCTCGCCGTCCACCCGGACCCGACCCCCGGCGATGAGGTCCTCACAGACCCGGCGCGAGCCGAGTCCGGCGCGCGCCAGGACCTTCTGCAACCGTTCGCCGTCGGTCTCGGGCACGGGCTCAGGCGTCGGCCGGAGCGGCCTCGCCGGCGGGCGGTGCCTCGTCGGCCGGGGCCGTGACGTGCTCCTCGGCGCGCACCCGGAGGCCGCGTTCCAGCGCCTCCACCACCTCCGCCTCCGGCACGAAGCCCGAGAGCGAGGGCAGGTCGGCGAGCGAATCGAGGCCCATGCGCTCGAGGAAGAGGCGCGTCGTGCCGTAGAGGATCGCCTGCCCCGGGCCGGTGTCGGTCCCGACCGGTGCCACGTAACCCCGAGCCTCGAGCGTCGACATCGTGGACTCGACGTTCACCCCGCGGATCGCCGAGATCTGGGCTCGGGAGACCGGCTGCTTGTAGGCGACGATCGCAAGCGTCTCGAGCGCGGATGGCGACAGGCGTGTGTGCTGACCCTCGAGCACGAACCGCTCGACGTAGGCGACCTGGTCCGGGTGGGTCTGGAAGCGGTACCCGCCGGCGACCCGCGCGATCGTGAAGCCGCGTCCCTCGCCCTCGTACATCTCCGTCATCGCGTCGCAGGCGGCCTCGATGTCGGTGACCGGGAGCTCGAGCAACTGGGCGAGCAGCTGCGGTTCGACCGGTTCGACCGCGGCGAGCAGCACGGCCTCGATGGCGGCGCGGATCTCCGGCGACGGGGTGGCGTCGGTCATGCCCGCGTGGGCTCGACCTCGACGCCCGGCGTCGGGTCGGAGGCCACCTCGAGGTCGTCGGTGAGCTCGACCTCGGCGATCCGCTCGTCGGCCGACCCCTCGACCGCGACCTCGGGGACGGTGTCCTCCCAGTCGTCGATGCTCGAGAGGTCGAGGGCACGCTCACCCTCGTCGAGGCGACGGACGGTGAGGTCCCCGAAGGTCTCGACCTGGGTGAGGTCGACCTGACCCTGCTTGAAGAGTTCGAGAACGGCGAGGAAGCGCACGATGATCTCCATGCGGTCCTCGATCCCGGCGACGATGGCTCGGAACGACATCGCCCCGACCCGTGGCAGCACGACGAGCACCGCGTCGATCGCCTCCCGCACGCTGGTGCGGATCGGTTGGACGTGGAACAGGTCGACCTGCTCGACCGGCTCCTCCTTCGGCGCGAAGGCCCGGAGCGCCGCGGCCCGCAGCTGTGCGAGGGTGGTGCGCTCGAGCGGATCCGGCGCCAACGATCGGAACGGTTCCTCCGGACCGGCACTGCGGGGCACGGACCGGGCGTTGAGGCGGAGCCGCGACTCGACCATCGTCGCGACGTCCTTGAACGTCTTGCACTCCAGCAGCCGGGCCAACAGCAGATCGCGCTCCTCCCAGAGCGCCAGTTCCTCGTCGAGGTCGATGTCGTCGCGACCGGGCAGCAGCCGGCGTGCCTTCAGTTCCACCAGCGTCGAGGCGATCAACAGGAACTCGGTGGCGATGTCGAGATCC
>JALRDW010000173.1 GCA_023262065.1 Acidimicrobiia bacterium
CAGCCGCCCAGGCGATCTCTGGATGCTCGGCAACCACCGGCTGCTCTGCGGCGACAGCTGCTGCCACTCGATCGTCAGCATGCGGTGGCGCTGCAGATCGCGGAACGCGCCGTAGTCCGCGAGCACGTCGAACCGGTAGTCGGTGCGCTCGAGCGCGCGCCCGGGCTTGTGGCGACGGTTGCTCCGCTCCCCCACGTATGCCGCGAGCAGCTGACGGCGGTCCTCGGCGCCCAACCGCCGTACCCGATCGACGATCTCGTCCTCGGGCAGGTCCGCGTGGGGGTAGCAGATCGCGGCGAGCACCTTGTCCTCGCCCTCCGGGTCGAAGTCGACGAGGGTCACGCCGGGGCGCGGTTCCGGTTCGGCGCCGCCGAGGATGCGGTGCACGACGCTCGAGGTCTGCTCGCGGGTCTCCTCGAGGTACCGGGACCATGCTCCGCCCCGGTCGGGCCGGTCCACCCGGGTCAGGAAGGATGGGATGACCTTGCGCAACTCGGTGAGCATGAGGTCCGCGTAGGTGCGCGCCTCGGGCAGGGGGTGCGCTCGCATGCGGAGGAGCAGGGCCTCGTAGGCCTGGCCCGTCCCGTAGATACCGACGTTCGACAGGGTCGCCGCGGGCAGGATCCCTCGGACGGCGTCACAGGCCTTCGCCTTGATCGTCTGCTTGTAGACGAAGTCCGAGTCGTCGGCGTCCTTCGGGTACCGCTCCCGCGCCCACTCCATCATCCGGGGCAGCAGCGACTGGTACGTGGTGAACAGCCGATCCATCTCGGCGATGTACAGCGCGCCGAGCGGCGACTCGAGCACCTCCGGGGCGCGCAGGTAGCGGAAGCGGCCGCCGAGGCGGGTGTCGTACGGGATGTACCGGGTCGATTGTTCGAGGTAGGCCATGAGGCGGCCCCACTCGAGGATCTTCGTCAGCACGTTCGACGCCTGCTCGCACGCGAGGTGCACGCCCCCGAGTTGGGCGACCGAGTCGTCGCCGTACTCCAGGAAGACCTTCTCGTAGAGCTGCTCGGCCCGGCTGACCCCGACGCTGGCGTCGAACGAGAGGTCACCCGTGAGGTCGAGATCGCCCGCGAACTCGTCGAGGAACAGGCGGCGGAGGCTCTTGTCGGACCGCGAGTACCGGGCGAAGAGTGCGCCCTTGACCACCTCGGGCAGGTTCACGAGTGCGAACACCGGACCATCGATGTTCGTGAAGTACGGGCGGAGCGCGTCCGACTCCTCGGGGGTGAACTGCTCCGCCACGTACTGCATGGGTCGCTGATCGTACCGGTGGGTCCGGGCCGGCCCGGGGACCGGTCGAACCCCGGCGGGGCCCCCGCTCCGGGCTCAGATGATGAGTCGGAACGCGGGACTGCAGACCTCGATCCCGACGGTGCCGGACCGTCCGGTGGCCCGACCGTCGATGCGCACCGGCCAGGTGCCGGCCCGGACGCGGACGCGGATCCGGCGGCCGGAACCGGTCCGGATCCTCGGGTGCGGGAGGTGGGCCCCGGTCACGAGGCGGCGCCGCATGCCGCTGCGCTCTCCCGGACGCAGCGCGTAGACCTGGACCTCGAGCCGCCCGTCGCCGGGGTGCCCGCGCGGGGAGACGTCGAGTCCGTCGATGAACTGCCCGTTCGCGATGACGACCGTGGTGGCCGGGCCCTCGTGGAACCGGCGCCCGTCCACCGTCACGGTCACCTCGGCCTGGCGGGATGTGGCGCGCAGCGATCCGGGTGGTGTGCCGAGCTCGATCGCGTTGACCGCCCACGCGAGCGCGCTCGAACGCTCCACGGTCATGGCGTCGACCGGGAGTGCGATGCCCCGGCGTGGGTTCGTCGCCCCCGGTTCGAGCCCGATCGCCCGGGCGAGGTCGCTGGAGTCATCCGGGTCGAACGCGAGCAGCGTCTCAGGGTCGAGCCCGGCCAGTGTCGCGGCGAGCACGTCGTCGCCACCGGCGATGGTCCGCGCCGGTGGCGCGTCCGTCGGCGTCCCCCAGTCGTCGCCGGGTCGGATCGTCATAGGGGTACCACCCCGGAGGCGGCCACGACCCCGCGGAAGCAGGTGTCGGCCGCCTCCCCCGCCGCCGCCGCAGTGGCGGGGGTCGGCGCGACCAGCGCGATCTGACGGAGGAGGTCCACGAGTTGCTTGACGTGGCGGACGAAATCGCCGCCGGTGAGCGTGTCGTCGAGGTCGAGTACCTGCGTGAGCGTCCGACCCGAGGCCCACGCGTGGACGATCGGTGCGAGACCGGCGTCCGGAGTCCGGGTCTCGGGCAGCCCCGCGTCGTCCTCGTTGGCGCTCAGATCGCGCCAGGTGCGCTCGATCCCACGCCACCGTCGCGCGAGTTCGGCGGACGCCCAACGCGGCGTCGGGGGACGTTGGTGCTCGGGACCCCGGTGCTCGTAGGTGAAGACGCTCGCGAGCGCCGCGACCTCGGCGGGTCGCAGCCCGTCGAACCCGCCGGTGCGGATCGTCTCGGCGACGAGCAGATCGGTCTCGGCGTTGATGCGCATGAGCAGTCGACCGGCCGGGGTCAGTGACCACCCCTCGACGTAGCCCCAGGACTCGAGCACACGGAGCACCCGGTCGAACTGCCGTGCGAGGCTCTCGCTGCGACCTCGCACCCTCCGCTCGAGTCGTTTCACCTCCCGTTCGAGTCGCTCGACCCGGGTCAGCGCGCGCAGGTGCGCGTCGAGGTCGGGGCACGAGGCCACCGGGTGCTGTGCGGGATCCTCCGGATCCGCACCAGCCTCGACGGAGGGTTCGGTGAGTCGTGCCGCCCGGAGTCGTCCCGCCAGCTCACGACGGAACGCCGGGTTCTTCGGGGCGAACGGACGCGGGATCTCGAGATGGGCGAGGGCGACCGGCACCGCGTCGAGATCGGCGGGTCCGATCCGAACGAGGTGGCCGTCGGCTCCGAGCACGAGCAGTCGGTGCGCGCCCCGGCCGCCCTCGTGCCGCAGCACGACCGACCGACCCCCGCCCCGGCGGGTGCGGATCACCGCTCCGGGACGCAGGGCTCCGATCGCATCCTCGACCGTGCTGCGTCGCGAGCCCCGGCGGGTACCGCCGCCGGCCCGATCGACGAGTCGGCGGTACTCGTGCAGGTCCCCCCGTTCGCACGTCGCGTCGGTCCGCCAGTGACCGAGCTGCACGGTGCTGCGTTCGAGCTGCCGTTCGATGCCCACCACGTCCCGATCGGCGCGGAACTGCGCGAACGACAGGTTGAGGAGGTGGCGGGCCTCGGCGGCGTCGCACCGGTCGACGAGGTTGGCCGTCATGTTGTACGTCGGCCGGAAGGAGGACGTCAGCGCGTAGGTGCGTCGCGAGGCGAGACCGGCGACCTGGTCGAAGGGGACGAACGGGCTCCAGGGGACGACCGCGTACCCACGGTCGTCGATGCCGCGCCGACCCGCCCGTCCGGTGAGCTGCGTGTACTCCCCCGGCGTTATCGACACATGAGCCTCACCATTCCACTTTGTGAGTTTTTCGAGCACAACAGTTCGCGCCGGCATATTGATTCCAAGCGCCAGTGTTTCAGTTGCGAAAACCGCTTTAACCAATCCTCGCTTAAAGAGTTCTTCAACCGCTCCTTTAAAGCTCGGTAATAGACCTGCATGGTGAGCAGCTATTCCACGTTCTAGGGCAATCAGCCAATCTCGATATCCCAAAACCTCGAGATCCTCCTCCGCCAAGTTTTGTGTGTACCGAGAGGCCGTTTCAATAATCTCGATGCGCTCTTCGGTATTTGTTAACTTGATGCCTGCAGAAAGGCATTGCTTTACAGCTGCATCGCA
>JALRDW010000209.1 GCA_023262065.1 Acidimicrobiia bacterium
GGGCCGAGGTGGAGGCCTACGCCGAGGCCGTGTGAGGACGGCCCGGCGTCCGGTGCTTGACGGCCCGCCGCCCTACCGACCATCGTGAGGGGCCCCTCCCCCGTCCGATCCGGAGGTCCACCGTGCGTCGTCTCCGTCTGCCCCTCGCGGTCATCCTCGTGGCGGCGATCGCTGCGGTCGGCGCGATCGCCATCGGTGCGACCGGGGACGGCACCCCCTCCTCGCTCGTGCCGATCACACCCTGCCGCCTCGTCGACACGCGCCCGGCTCCGCTCACCGTGGGCACCCGCGCCGCACCGATCGGTTCGGGCGAGACCGTGGCCGTCCAGGTCACCGGCACCAATGGGAACTGCACGATCCCGACCGAGGCCACCGGGATCGCGAGCAACGTGACGATCGTGAACCCCACGGCTCCCTCGTTCCTCACCGTGTTCCCGTCGGACGCCCCGAGGCCCACGGCCTCGAACCTCAACTGGACGCCCACCTCCCCGCCCACCCCGAACCAGGTGACCGTCGCGCTCGGCGGGACCGGCGCGGTCAAGGTCTTCAACCTCACCGGTACGGTCGACGTGATCATCGACGTCGTCGGGTACTACCTCCCGAGCGCCGGTGGCGCCACGGGCCCGACGGGCGCGACCGGACCGGCCCCGACCTCGCGCACCATCACGTGGCCGTCCGGCGTGAACGGCCCGACCGGACCGACCGCCATCGAGTACGTCGGGACCTACGGCATCACGGTGACCACGGACGGGTGCGATCTCACCGATCCGGACACCACGAACGACCTCCGGATCGAATTCGTCACCCTCGACGGCGAGGAGCGGACGTACCCGGCATCGGAGACCTGCTCCTCGTACGAGCAGTACTTCTGGCAGGGACTCGGGTTCGTCGAACTCGACTCCATCTTCCCGCGCGATCAGTACCTCGTGACCGGGTACCGGCAACGGTTCACCAAGTGGACCTTCACCGATGCCTACCCGGTGCAGCAGCCCGCCCTGGACACGATCAACCCGATCGGCACCGAGCTGATGCAGATCACGTGCGGGTTCGGCACCGGAGACCCCGACTCCTCCGCCGTGGCGGCACCCGGCCTGATCGTCTCGCGTCTGGCCTGCTGGAGGGGGCTCCCGGTCGACCCGGCGGCCTACGACCAGGAGTTCCCACCCGTGATGAGTCCGCCGGTGGTCGTGCACCGCGTGCCGGCACTCGGCGGCTGAGTCGCGGGATCAGGCCTCGGGGCACCAGTTGCCGTGGAAGCCTGCGGGCACCCGCGCCGGCAGGTGCACCGTGGCGACCGGGTCACCCGCGATGTCCTGTGCGTCGAGCACCACGAGGTCGGACCGGTCAGCCGCGCGGTCGAGCCGCAGTGCCATCACCCACCCGTCGTCCTCGGCCGCATCGGCGCGGCGCGGGATGAACACGGCCTCCCCGAACCCGAAGCCCGCGCCCTCATCGCGCACCGTCGACGTGCCCGTCCCGAGGTCGTAGCGGACGATCCCCCGCTGCTCGAACCCGTTCTGGAGGCCGGCCGCGTAGCCGTACCGGTGCTCGAGGCCGACCACCCGCTCATCGACCCGCGGGAACTCGATCGACCGGTCGTCGAGACGGGTGATGGCGGTGCGGCCGGTCGCCGGGTCGGCGATCCAGCGCTCGAGCACCGACGCGCCCTCGTTCGGCCCGCGCTGATCGGTGGCGAACATGCGGGGGTGCCGCACGACGTCGATCAGGACGCGCCCGTCGGGGAGGTCGTGGGCGTTGAGCGGGTGGAACACGTAGCAGGAGTCGGTCTCACACCACGCGATGGCATCCGCCGAACCCTCCCGCGGGAGGAGTCCGATCCGGGGCACGTAGTCCTCGTTCCACCGGTACGGGAACGGCGAACCACCCGCCGCAGCCTCGAGGTCGAACGTGCACGGCAGGTCGAAGACCACCGCGTAGCGCTCGGTGAGCGACATGTCATGGATCATCGGCCCACCGGGCAACGGGATGTCCACGACCCTGCGCACGTGGGCGTCGGTGTCGACCACGAGGTACTGCACCCGGTTCCCCCAACCCCAGTAGTAGACGACGGCGTGCAACTCGCCGGTACGCGGGTCGCGCTTGGGGTGCGCGGTGAACGCGTGTGGCAGCGTGCCGTCGAACGAGGAGGCCTGCACCGTGTCGAGCTCGTGCGACAGCTCCACCGGCGGGTTGCCGGCCTCCACGATCGCCCAGGTGCGCCCCGCGTGCGCGATGACGTTCGTGTTCGCGCTGAAGGCCGGGTGGTCATCGGGCCACTGGCTCGGGCACGGCGTGCCGCCGAGCACCGAGGTCACATCCGCGGTCCGCACGTACCGGTTCCGGTACCACTCGGCCCGGCCGCCGCGCAGGCGGATGCCGTGCACCATCCCCTGCCCGAGGAACCAGTGGTGGCGTGCCTCATCGACCGGACCCACCGGGTTCGGACCGTTGCGCAGGTACCGACCGTCGAGCTCGGCGGGCAGGGTGCCGGTGACCTCGAGGTCGACGGCGGTGAACTCCTCACGCACCGGCGCGAACTCGCCGTGCAGGAACGGGTGGGCGGTGGCGGTCATGCGAACCTCCGGTTCGGGGTGGTGAGCATCGTCGCGGCGCTCCGCCCGCCGGTCAATCGGCACCCGGGGACGGGCCGGCGAGCACGGTCCGTTGGATCCGCCGGCTCGCCACGAAGCCGAGCAGGCCGACGAGCGCCACGAACGCCAGCGAGGTCTTGAGCGCCTGGATCTGGGAGTTCTCGTACGCGGCGATGAGCGGATCCCGGTCGGCCTCGGCCACCCCGGCGGCCTCGAGCGCCCGCTCAGCCTCCTCGGTCGAGATGAACGCCACGCCGTTCGAGGTCGTCGATGCCACCTGCGCCTTCACACCGGCCGAGATCGACGGGTCGGCCTGCACCGCGTTCGTGAACGAGAGGGCGAGTCCCGACAGCAGGATCGCGCCGATCATCGCCGTCCCCAGCGACGCACCGATGTTCTGGGCCGTGCCCTGCAGCCCGCCCACCTCGTTGCTGCGCGACACGTCGACCGAGGACTGCAGCACGTTGCCGATCTGCGACAGGCAGAGTCCGAGTCCGAGTCCGATGACCGCCATCGAGGCGGCGAACGGGACGCGGTCGAGCTGCAGGTCGATCGTGCCGACACAGCCGACGATCCCGAGGATGACCACCGACACCCCGGCGCGCACGAGGAGCCGCGGGGCGAACCGGTTCGCCAGCGCGGCGCCGGCGAACGATGCGACGAACAGCGCGATGGAGAGCGGGAGGATGCGCAGCCCTGCACCGAGCGCGTCGAGGCCGAGCACGATCTGCAGGTAGAGCGGCAGCACGAAGAACACGCCACCGATGACGAACTGCTGCACCGTGAGCGTGGCGAGCCCGTCGGCCAGTGACCCGATCCGCAGCATCGCCGGATCGAGGAGCGCGTCGCCGCGCCCGACCGCGCGGGACTCCCAGGCCAGGAAGCCCCAGAGCACGAAGAGCCCGGCGACGACGAGCGGGATCGTCGGCGAGAACCCGAGCACCTCGAACGGGGCCGATCGGGGCTGGACCCAGCCCCAGGTGCCGGCCTTCACGAGGGAGATGACGATCGTGCCGAACCCCAGCGCCGAGAGGGCGACGCCCACGAGGTCGAAACGCCCCTCGACCGCCGTGGGGGGACCGGCTGCGATGCGACGCGACACGAGGATCACCGCGACGCAGATGACCACCTCGCACGCGAACACGTAGCGCCACGACAGGTAGGTCGTCATGTACCCACCGATCACCGGGCCCGCTGCGGCCGCCGCGCCCGCGATCCCGCCGAGCAGACCGAAGGCGAGGGCCCGATCGCGACCGGAGTAGTTGGTGGCGGTGAGCGCCGCGATCGCCGGGATCACGAGCACCGCGCCGATGCCCTCGATCACCGACCACCCCACGAACAGCATCGCGAAGTTGGCGGCCAGCGCGGTCATCCCCGAACCGACGGCGTAGATGACGAGCCCGATGCGGAAGGTGCGCAGGCGTCCCAGCCGGTTGCCGAGGCCGGCGCCGGCGAGCATGAACGCGGCCATCACGAGCGTGAAGCACGCGATCGCCATCTGCATGTTCGGGATGGTCGTGTCGAGGTCCTGCACCACCGTGCTGATCGAGACGTTCATCACCGTGCTGTCGAGCACCATGACGAACTGGGCCGCGGCGAGGACCAGCATCGGGAACCAGTGGGCGAGGCCCGAAGTGCGGGGGGCGGGACCGGTGGAGGTCACGGTGCCGGAGTCAACCACGCCGGGAGCCCCGCCGGATCCAGCGGGGACCAGATCGCGGCCAATGCCGCGTTCGAGTCCGCGTAGCGCTGGCCGACCTGCGGGTCGAGGGTCCACTCGACCTTCGGGATCGCTCGACCGTTGACCCGGTAGTACGCCGCGCGCATCCGAGCCTTGAGGTCCGGGTGGCGCCGCAGGAACGGCTCGAGCCGTCGGTTGAAGGCCAGCGCGAACCGCTGGAGCCCCCTGCCCCGGTAGAGGACCGAGGGGTTCTCGTGCGGCAGTTCCATCCCGGCGAACGGAGCCGGGTCGATCTCGAGCCACGCGGCGAGGTCCATGAGCACCTCGTCGGTACGGGCCACGAGGTCCTCGAAGGCCACGAACCGGACGTCGAAGGCCTCGACCCAGGCCGGGACGAACCGGGCGTACTCGCCGCCGATCACCCCGAGCCACGGGTCGGCGGCGCGGTCGGTCAAGGAGGACTCCCCGACGGTCGCCGAGCGCGCCACGTACTGCTCCATCGTCATCTCGATCGGGATCCGCAGCCGGGCCTGCTGGGCCCGGTAGTAGGACCGCAATCGGCCGACCGGCTCGCGCACGGTGAAGAGCACCTTGGGTGCGCCGAGCGTGTTGCGGATCGCACCGATGAGCGGCGCGCCGCCGTACACGTACGCAGGGGTCGACTCCATCCGCACCGTCGCCGTGCCCGTGCCCTCGAAGAGCGCCGCGTAGTCCCCGACCGGGCCCAGGGCCTCGCCGTAGCGCGCGGGCAGGAAGTACTCGGTCTCCTTCACGCTCGAGCAGCCCACCGCCGGATGCCGGGCGAGGAGGGTGAACAGCGAGGTCGTCCCGGTCTTCGGGAACCCTGCGAGCAGGAGGTTCGGGAGCAACTCGGTCACGGCGACGACGCTAGTCCCGGCTACCCGAGGCACCGCGCGACCGCCGCCGCGTAGCGATCGGCCGCGCCGGGTGCCTCGGCGAGGAACAGCGACGGTTCGTTCGCCTCGACCTCGAGCACGAGGGGCCGGCCCGCGTCGTCCTCGATGAGGTCGATACGAACGTAGGTCGGCGGCCCGTCGAAGGGCAGTACCGCGAGGACCGCGCGGGCGACCGCGAGTTCCGCGTCGGACGCGACGCGGGCACTGATGTCCTCGACCGCGTAGAGGTCGTCCACCGTGCGCCGCACCCCGTCGACGAGGATCGGACCCTTGCGGATGGCGTGACTCGGCTCCCCGTCGAAGCAGATCACCGCGGTCTCCCCCCGCTGCTCGACCCGGGACAGGTAGGGCTGGATCACGACGTCGCGGCCCGCGGCCAACAAGCGCTCGGCGTGTGCCCGTGCGGCATCGCGTCGCTCGGGCCCGTGGCGCTCGGTGTCGCGGGACCCGGCGGACACCGCGGGCTTCACGACGACCTCCCCGGCGTCGGGGAGTACGAGTCGATCACCGGGGTGCAGGAGGGTCGTCGGGATGACGGGCGCACCGAGCATCGCGAGGTCCACGAGGTAGTGCTTGTCGGAGCACCACCGCAGCACCGCCGGCGCGTTCACGA
>JALRDW010000220.1 GCA_023262065.1 Acidimicrobiia bacterium
CCTTCGACCACCCGGAGCGAGTGATGACCCAGGACGGCCCGGCCCCGATCGCCGGTCGCTACGAGCCCGGCCGCCGCCTAGGCGGGGGAGGTGGCACCGAGGTGGTCACGGCCCGCGACACCCACCTCGACCGCACCGTCGCCCTCAAGGTGCTCCGGCCCGAGGCCCGGACCGACGCCGCTGCGCTCGAGCGGCTGCGCCGGGCCGCGCAGGAGACCGGGTCGCTGCGCGGGCAGGGCATCGTCGACGTCTACGACTGGGAGGCCGACGCCGGCTCCGCCTACCTCGCGATGGAGTTCGTCGACGGGGGCACGCTCGGCGACACCCTCCGGTCACACGGTCCGCTCGCCCCCGAGCGCGCGCTCGCGCTCGCGACGTCGACGGCCGGCACCCTCGATGCGGTCCACCGGTCCGGCGCGGTCCACGGCGGAGTCTCCCCCGATGCCGTCCTCATCTCGCGCGAGGGGTGGTCGAAGCTCACGACGCTGCGCGGCGGTCAGGCCCCGGCCGCCGATCCGGAGGACGCGCGCGTCATCGCCGGGTACTGCTCCCCCGAGGTGCTCCGCGGGGCACCGGTCGACGCGTCGGCCGACGTGTGGGCGCTCGGCGTGACCCTCTACGAGGCCCTCACCGGGGTGCGACCGTTCGAGGGTCCCGACGCGGCGACGATCGCGGCCGCGGTCCAGCGCGACGTCCCCGTCCCGCCGTCGCAGCGGGTGGCCGGGGTGCCCTTCGTGCTCGACGGCGTGGTGCTCCGGCTGCTCTCCCGCGATCCGGCGACCCGCATCGCGGATGCCGCCGTGGCGCGGGCCGAACTCGCGAAGGCCGCCGCCGGCATCGCAGCCCCGGCGACCGTGGCGAACCCGGTCACGGCGCAGGCCGGGGCGACCCAGGCCATGGCGCCGGTGGCGACGGCCACGGCCACCGCACCGCGGGTGGCCACGGCCGTCGATGACGGCCCGGGCGGGGAACGCGGGAACCGGTGGGTGGTGCCCACGGTGATCGCCCTGCTCGTCGTCGTGGGCGCACTCGTCGCGTTCGCGCTGCTCTCCGGCGGGGGAGGTGATGGCGGGACGCAGGTCACGGTGCCGGCCGTCGTCGGGTTGCGCCGTCAGGAGGCCCTGACGAAGCTGGAGAACGCCGGGCTCTCGGTCACCGAGGTCACGGAGCCCAACGAGGACTTCGGCGTCGACATCGTCTTCGCGCAGGCCCCGGCCGCCGGGAAGCGGGTGGGGGAGGACTCGGTCGTCGTGATCAAGGTCAGTGCGGGGCCGACGACGACCACGTCGACCTCGACCACCTCCACGAGCACCTCGACCACGACCACCTCTTCGTCGACGACGACCACGACGACCTCGACGTCGACCACGACGACGACGCTGCCGCCGACCTCGACTACGACCTGAGCCGCGTCACTCGGTCGGGGGCGGTGCCTCCCCGATCCGGAACAGCGCGTCGAACGATCCGATCGCGTCGCCGTTCCAGAGGAGGATCGGGGCGACCACGGGCGTCGGTGGTGTGAACCGGATCGTGATCGCGGTCGGTGTCCGTCCCTCGATGGTCGAAGGCCTGCCTCCGACGGCGCTCGGTGTGACGGACGCGGCCGGCGCGTTCGACGGGGCGGCGCCGTCGCGGAGTTCGAAGGTGGTCACCGGCGGGGCGTCCACGACGGTGCTCCGAGCGTTGGTGATGGTGCCGCGCACCGTGATGACCGGGCCCACCTCGAACCCGTCGACCGAGAACTGCCAGGGGCCCAGTCCGGCCCGTTGTCCCACCTCGAACGGGATGAGCGGTGGGGCGACGGGCGGGTTCTCCCGGTTCTCCCGTCGGATCCGGGCCTGCTCGCGGGCCACGGCCCGGCGCTCGATCTCGGCCGCGCTCGGCCCCGGCTCGCCACATGCGGACATGGCGAGGGCGAGCAGGGCGATGCCCACGAGGCGGACGGGTCGTCGGTGGATGGGGTGCACGGAGGTCTCCCGGGTCGGGACGGTACCGGAAGGGCCCGGGGGCATGTGCCCCCGGGCCCTTCGTCGGCAGCGTGGTGCGGGTGGATCAGAGGGCGGTCGGGTTCTTCGCGCAGTAGGAGAGCAGACCGCCGTTGTTGGCGTCGGCCACCTTCTTGAGCGGAGCGAATCCGAAGGCCTTGATCGTGAGGGCCGCCTTGCCCGAGCACATGTAGCCGTTGGTGTCCGGGGTGGCGGCGTCGCCGTCGATGTTCCCGGCACCTGCGAACTGCATGGTGTTCAGGTAGCGCGTCGCGGTCTGCTTGACGATCGTGAACACGTAGCGGGTCCCGAAGAACCGGGTCGGGCCGGTGTTGATCGTCGCCGCAGTGGGCTTGACGCCGTTGATGGAACCGAAGACCGAGCCGTTCCGCTGGTCGGGCTGGAGCTGCTTCGACTGGGCGTACCACTGGGCGTAGTCGAACACGTAGATCGCCCGAGCCTTGGTCGCCGGGTCGACCCCGGTGGCCGAGTGCTCCTGCAGGTAGGTGCCGATCGTGGTCGCCGGGTTGTCGTCAGCCGTGCCGGTGACGCCGTCCGCTCCCGCGAGCGAGCAGTTCGCGTCGGGGTTCGCGTTGTTCAGCAGCTTCGACTTGAAGAAGCTGAACGTGCCGGACCCGGTCTGCGGGATGTACTTGACGATCGGGCCGGAGAAGCCGGTACCGGCGGTCTCGGGCACGTCCGACCAGTCGTCGTAGATCGGGGCCTTGGTGGTGGCGTCGCAGGTGTAGATCTTGATGATCGAGTCCTGCGAGAGGTTCGTCGCCTTCGAGCCGGCGAACTTCACCCAGCCGAGGGCACCGAGTCCGTAGGCGTAGTAGTCGATCGTCGCCGGGTCGGAACCGGAACGTCCGGAGGACGAGCGGCTCAGGTCGATGCAGCTCAGCGAGCCGTCGTTGAGCAGCGCGGTCTTCCCGGAGCCCGAACCGTTCGGCGGCTTGAAGCCGATCGTCGCCGTACCGCCACCGTTGGTGGTGTACGCCACGCTCTGGCTCGCCGCGTCGTTCTTGTAGACGATCTCGCCGCAGTCGGCGTCGGCCGGCGTGACGATGCCGGTCGGGAACGGCGCCGTGGTGAGCGGCGGGACGTTCACGACGAGGTCGCCGTTCGGGTTCGAGACCGTGTCGATGTTGTAGCGGTTCGCCGCCACCTGCTGGACCCAGTAGGTCGTGTCGGACCCGACCTGGTTCAGCGTGCTGCCGGCGAAGGCCGCGGGTGCCGTGGTCGCGATGAGGCCGGCAACGAGGCCCCCGGCGACCGCAGCCCTGCGCATTCGGTGCTTCATGGTGTCGCTCCTGTTCGGTAGGTGTTCCATGTGGCGCCGAACTCCGCCCGACGCTCAGGTGCAGTTGTACGCGCGCGAGGTGAACGGCAACCTCGCGGAGGTGAACACCGGCGTGAACAACCGGACACCATCCGGTGGCGCGCCTCCGGACGCGGTGGCGTCAGGAGGAACGGAGGCTTCGCACGCGTCGGACGACCCCCGGCGCGATCGCCGCTGCGCCCGCGAGTGCACCGGCGATCGCCAGCGCCACGAGTGCGGACGAACCGCCGGAGGGGCCCGTGGCGACGATCGGCTGGAACCGCACGAGGCCACGGCGTCGGACGGTGCTCGTGCCGGGGGCCGCCGGGCCCGTCACCGTCGATTCGACGATCGGACCGAGGCCCCCGATCGGTGCGTCGAACGTGCTCCCGACGACGGGGCCGCCGAAGGATGAGGGCGTGGCGCGGGGGTCGATGCCGCTGATGAGCGCACCCAGACCCGAGATCACCTGCGCCGCCTGCTGCCGCAGCGGGTTGGGCAGGGGCACGTACCCGGCGGGGAGCGACGCCTGCGCGGTGGTGGTGAGGTCGGTGAGCACGGTCGCGACGGCCGCCGAGCGCTCCGTCCGGAGGCGATCGGTGACGACGGCGTAGTCGACCTTCACGAGCGGGTACGCACCGGGGTCCGTCGTGCCCGGGTTCGGCTCGAGCGTGCCGGAGGCGGTGGTCCGCATCGCGGCGAAGCCGGCCAGGATCGACGTCTCGTCGGGGGCCACCGCGATCCCTGCCCGGTTCACGA
>JALRDW010000275.1 GCA_023262065.1 Acidimicrobiia bacterium
GGTCGCAGTCATGCCGAACCAGTTCGCGATCGGTTCGATGAGCGGCGTGAGGAGGGCCAACACGATGACCACGACCGCCAGCAGCACCCAGCCAACCGTGTACCGGACGGTGAGGAGCCGGCGACGAGCGATGAAGACGACCAGCGCACCGAGCGCGATCCCGGCCAGGACGATGAGCAGTTCCTGCTTCACGGACGCGATGCTAGGCCCTCCGGGCACCCGACCCTTGCGCACGCGTCAGCGCCGCGGCCGCTCCATCCAGTCGTCGCGCAGCGGCTCGAGGTTCGGGTTGTAGTACGGGTCGTTGCCCATCGGCGTGGCCCAGCGCTCGCGCATCACCCGCAGTTCATGCGCCCCGACATCCGGGTCACGGGTCATCGACTCGAAGTGGTACAGCACCGCGTACGGCGTCCAGAGGATGCGGTAGCCGCGGGATCGGATCTTGAGCGAGAAGTCGACGTCGTTGAAGTTGCCCGCGAGTTCCGGGGTCATACCCCCGACCTCGTTCCAGACCGACATCCGCACGAGCGCGCAGGCCGCCGTCACCCCGGACACCTCGCGCTGGCACGCCAGCACCGAGCACGCACCGAGGTGGTCCGCCGGGTACCCGAAGTAGGCGTGGAACGGATCGCCGTTGTACACGTGACCCGCGTGCTGGAGACGGCCGTCCGCGAAGAGGAGCTTGGCCCCCACCATCGCGACGTCCTCCTCCTGGATCAACCCGAGCATCGTCTCGATGAAGTCGGGGCTCTCCACCTCGACGTCGTCGTTGAGCAGCAGGAGCAGGTCACCCGATGCGTACGCCGCGCCGAGGTTCACCTTCTCCGAGAAGTTGAAGGGCCGGTCGTACCAGACGAGCACGAGGCGATCCCCCGCGAGGCGTTCGAGTTCGGCGATCACCGACGCCGGCGTCGGCCGATCGACGACGCAGATGATCTCGAGGTTCGTGTAGCGCGCCCGCTCGACGAGGGACCGCACCGCCTCGACCACGAAGCAGCGATCGACGCCCCACACGCGGCCGTTCGAGCCGCGGGTCGGGATCACCACGCTGACCAGTGGCCGGTCCGGCACCTCACGCTCCACCCGGTACACGCCCGGCACGACGCCGTCGGTCACCACGGCGCGCCGACCCGTGCGGTCACAGTGATCCTGCACCGCGCGCCGACCCGCCTCGTAGGCCCACGGCTTGGCGGCGGCGTTGTTCGCGACCGAGGCCGGCAGGATCCGCCAGTGGTAGAGGACCTTCGGGATGTGCCGG
Organism: Acidimicrobiia bacterium; assembly: GCA_023262065.1. GTDB lineage: Bacteria > Actinomycetota > Acidimicrobiia > IMCC26256 > IMCC26256 > IMCC26256. The sequence goes on from JALRDW010000275.1 coordinate 1,259, forward strand.
ATCGAGCGGGCCCGCTCGGTGACCCGCAGCACGAGGTCGTAGTCCTGGGAGCCCTCGTACCCGGCCCGGAACCCGCCGACCTCGAGGACGAGGCTGCGGCGTGCGACAGAGAGGTGCCCGGTGTACATCTGCGACCGGAACCGCTCGGGCGACCAGTCCGGCTTGTAGAACGGATCGACGAATCGGCCCTCGGGCGTGAGGTAGTCCTCGTCCGAGTAGCAGTAGTCGAGCGTCGGATCGGTGCTCGCGACGACATCCACCTCGGCGAGCGCATCCCGGGTGAGGAGGTCGTCGTGGTCCAGGAGGGCCACGAACTCGCCGGTCGCGAGTTCGAGCGCGTCCTGCGAGGCCGCGACGATCCCGCCGTTCGTCGTACGGCGCAGCACCCTGAACCGGTGATCCTTCGCCGCGTACTCCTCGAGGACCCGCGCGACGTGCGGCTGGGTCGATGCGTCGTCGACGAGGCAGTGCTCCCAGTCGGTGAGGGTCTGCCGAGCGACGGAGTCGAGGCAGGCGCGCAGCACGTCCTCGGGTGGGTCGTAGACGGGCGTGATGATCGAGTAGCGCGCCATGGGGTTCGCCGACCTCAGGCGCCGCGCAGGATGCCCTTGATCCGGCGGAGCGGCGCCTTGAGCCGCGCCTTGAGCCACTTCGAGTTGCGCTGGGCCCGGGCCAGCTGCCCCTCCAGGATCCTCACCTGGCCGCGCAGTTCCCCGGCCGCCATCTCCGCCCCGAACGCCGCGTCGCGGGCGGCCCACAGGTCCACCCGCAGCTGCTGGTACGCGACCTCGTCGGGGCCGACGAGCGCCCGCAGCCGCTCGACCTCCGCCCGCAGGGCGTCGAGGTCGTTCGGGATCGAGGTCTCGGAGGAGTTCGGCATGGCCATCCTTCGCGTCGGGCCGCAGTCCCCAACGCTAGCGCCCGACCCGTCCCGGGCGGTGCGCCTCAGTCGTGCGGCCCGGCCACGTGGCGCTCCCGGGCCTCGTCGATGGTGCGGACGGCGACCGCCGCCCCCTCCCAGCCACCGACCTCGGTCGACTTGCCCGGTTCGACGTCCTTGTAGACCGTGAAGAAGTGCGCGATCTCCTCGAGGAGGAGCGGCTCGACGTCGTTGATGTCGGTGATGCGGGCGACCCGCGGATCCCGGGCGGGCACGCAGAGGATCTTGGCGTCGGGTCCGGCCTCGTCGCGCATCCAGAACACGCCGACGGCCCGGACCCGCACCCGGCAGCCCGGGAACGTCGGCTCGTCGAGCAGGACGAGGGCGTCGAGCGGATCACCGTCCTCGCCGAGCGTGTCCAGGAGGAAGCCGTAGTCGGCCGGGTACTGCGTGGCCGTGAAGAGCATGCGGTCGAGGAAGATCTCGCCGGTCTCGTGATCCATCTCGTACTTGTTCCGGGACCCCTTCGGGATCTCGACCACCATCGTGTGCTCCATGCCCGTGAGTATGCCCGCCGGGGCGATGGCACGCCGCCGCCGCCCGGTGCGGCAGGCTGGACCGATGGGTCCGAACCGCGCACCGGCCGAGGTCATCACCGCCGCGGCCTCCGCCCGCGACCAGGCCCGTGCCGCCGGTGCACTCGCCACGGCCGGGCTGCGCGAGGGCGACCGCGTCGCGTTGGTCGCGGGATCGTCGGCCGAGTACCTGGCGCTCGCGCTCGGCGCGGTGCGGACCGGCGTCGTGCCGGTCCTGCTGCACCCGGCGCTCACCGCCGCTGGAGAAAAAGCATTCTGCACAGGTATCGACAGGTCATGGTCGCCACCGCAGCC
>JALRDW010000007.1 GCA_023262065.1 Acidimicrobiia bacterium
CCCGCCCACCGAGCACGTAGGAGGGCCGCACGAGGACCGGGAAGCCGATGGCCGCCGCGATCGCACTCGCCGCGTCGGCCGTGGTCGCCGTCCCGCCCGGGGGCTGCTGGATGCCGAGGCGCTCGCAGAGATCGTTGAAGCGCTCACGGTCCTCGGCGAGGTCGATGGAGGCCGGGCTGGTGCCGAGGATCGGCACGCCGTTCTCCTCGAGTGCGTGGGCCAGCTTGAGCGGCGTCTGGCCGCCCAGTGACACGATCACCCCTCGCAGGTTCCCGACCCGCTGGAGCGCGTCGGCGACGTTCTGGACCCCCTCGATGGTGAGCGGTTCGAAGAAGAGCCGGTCGCTCGTGTCGTAGTCGGTGGAGACGGTCTCCGGATTGCAGTTCACCATCACCGTCTCGAGGCCCGCGTCGGAGAGGGCGAAGGCGGCGTGCACGCAGCAGTAGTCGAACTCGACGCCCTGGCCGATACGGTTCGGTCCGCTGCCGAGGATCATCACGGCGTCGCGGGCGAGCGGCGCGACCTCGTCCTCATCCTCGTAGGTGCCGTAGTGGTACGGCGTCTCGGCGGCGAACTCCGCCGCACAGGTGTCCACCGTCTTGTAGGTGATGGTCACCCCGGCGGCGAGGCGCGCCGCCCGCACCGTGGCGTAGGGCTCCCCCCAGAGGTGGGCGAGCTGTGCGTCGCCGAAGCCGAGCCGTTTGGCCCGACGCCAGTCGGCCCGCGCCATCGCGCCCGATCCCCCGATCCCGGCGAGGCGCGACCGTTCGTCGACGATGCGCTGGAACTCGTCGAGGAACCATGGATCGATCGCCGTCGTCTCGTGGAGCCGCTCGACCGACGCCCCGCGCCGCAGCGCGGCCTCGACGAGGAACACCCGGTCCGGGGTGGCGACCGCGGCCCCCTGGACGAGGTCATCGAGCGAACGGCCGTCGAGCTCGGCCTCGGTCGGATCGCAGTTGAGTCCACCGCGACCGGTCTCGAGCGAGCGCAGGGCCTTCTGGAGCGACTCCGGGAAGGTGCGACCGATCGCCATGGCCTCACCCACCGACTGCATCATCGTGCCGAGGACGGGCTCCGCGCCCGGGAGCTTCTCGAACGCCCAGCGCGGGATCTTCGTGACGACGTAGTCGATGGTCGGCTCGAAGGAGGCCGGGGTGACCCGGGTGATGTCGTTGATGACCTCGTCGAGGCGGTACCCCACGGCCAGCTTCGCCGCGATCTTCGCGATCGGGAACCCGGTGGCCTTGGAGGCCAGCGCGCTCGATCGCGACACGCGGGGGTTCATCTCGATGATGACGAACTCGCCGTTGGCCGGGTTGACCGCGAACTGCACGTTCGACCCGCCCGTGTCGACGCCGATGCGCCGGATGCAGGTGAAGGACGCGTCCCGCAACCGTTGGTACTCGACGTCGGTGAGGGTCTGGGCCGGCGCGACGGTGATCGAGTCGCCCGTGTGCACACCCATCGGGTCGAGGTTCTCGATCGAGCAGATGACGACCACGTTGTCGGCGTGGTCCCGCATGACCTCGAGCTCGTACTCCTTCCACCCGATGAGCGACTGCTCGAGGAGGATCTCGTTCACCGGACTCGCCTCGAGCCCGATGCGTGCCACCTCGCGCAGCTCCTCCTCGGTGGTGGCGATGCCGGTCCCCGACCCGCCGAGGATGAACGACGGGCGGCAGATGACGGGCAGCCCGACCTCCCGACCGACGACCATCGCCTCCTCGACCGAGTACGCGAGGCCCGACTTCGCGCTCGCGATCCCGACCTCGCTCATGGCCTCCTTGAACTTCGAGCGATCCTCGGCGGTGTGGATCGCCTCGGCGCTGGCTCCGATCATCTCGACGCCGTAGCGATCGAGCACGCCCGACTCGCTGAGTTCGATCGCGAGATTCAGTGCGGTCTGGCCGCCGAGGGTCGGGAGCACCGCGTCGGGGCGCTCCTTCTCGATGATGCGGGTGACGCTGTCCACGGTGAGCGGTTCGACGTAGGTCGCGTCCGCGAACTCCGGGTCGGTCATGATGGTGGCCGGGTTCGAGTTCACGAGGATGATCCGGTAACCCTCGTCCCGCAGGACCCGGCAGGCCTGGGTGCCGGAGTAGTCGAACTCACAGGCCTGCCCGATGATGATCGGACCGGATCCGATGATGAGGATCGACTCGATGTCGGTGCGCTTGGGCATCAGCGGGCCTCGGTCATGAGGTTCGTGAACTCCTCGAACAGGTACGCGGCGTCGTGGGGCCCGGGCCCCGCCTCGGGGTGGTGCTGGACGGAGAACACCGGGGCATCCGGGAGCCGCAGGCCCTCGACGACCCCGTCGTTGAGGTTGACGTGGGTGATCTCCACGCTGCGGTCCATGGCGCCGGGATCCACCGCGTAGTTGTGGTTCTGGCTCGTGATCTCGACCCGGCCGGTGGCCTCATGCCGGACCGGGTGGTTGCCGCCGTGGTGCCCGAACGGAAGCTTGTAGGTCCCGGCGCCGAGCGCGAGTCCGAGGATCTGGTGTCCGAGGCAGATCCCGAAGAGTGGCAGACCCGACTCGACGAGGAGTCGAGCGTTCTCGGGTGCCCCCGCCACGGCCGATGGATCACCGGGCCCGTTCGAGAGGAACACGCCGTCCGGGTTGCGGGCGATGACCTCGGCCGCCGGTGTGGACGCCGGCACGACCTCGACCCGGCAGCCCGCGCCGGCGAGGTGCCGCAGGATCGTGCGCTTGATCCCGAAGTCGTAGGCCACGACCGAGAACGGTGCGTCCGCATCACCGACGATGTAGGGCTCGACCGTCGTCACCGTGGCGACCAGGTCGACCCCGTCGGTGCCGGTGGCGGCTGCGGCAGCGGCCCGCACCGCCGCGTCGTCGGTGCCGAACGCGCCCGGCACCGCGCCCTGCTCGCGGAGGTGTCGCGTGAGGCGACGGGTGTCGATACCGGTGATGCCGGGGACCCCGTGCCGATCCAGGAACGCGTCGAGCGACTCGGTCGACCGGTGGTTGCTCGGCCGCACGGCCACGTCGCGGGTGACGATCCCCCGCACGTGGGGATGCGCGCACTCGTCGTCGTCCGGATTCGTGCCGTAGTTCCCGATGTGCGGGTACGTGAAGGTCACGACCTGCCCGGCGTAGGACGGATCGGTGATGATCTCCTGGTAACCGCTGAGCGCAGTGTTGAAGACGAGTTCGCCGGTGGCGGCCGCATCCACGCGGGCGCCGAACGCCTCGCCCTCGAACACCTCGCCGTCGGCGAGCACGAGCAGGGCCGGTTCGAACGTGCGACTCATCGGGTCGCCCTCCCATCGAGCACGACCCGTTCGCCGCGCAGCACCGTGTGACGGACCCGACCACGCAGGGTCCGACCCGCGTAGGGGGTGTTGTGGGCCCGACTCGCGAGCGCCATCGGATCGACGGTCCAGGTCGCCGCCGGGTCGAGCACGCAGAGGTTCGCCGGCGCACCCGGGGCGACGGTGCGCCCATGGCGGTCGTCGATGCCGGCGATGCGAGCCGGGTTCCAGGACAGCGCCGCGAGTGCCTGCTCCAACGTGAGGATGCCGGGCTCGACGAGCTCGGTGAGGGCCAGCGCCGCCGCCGTCTCGAGACCGAGCATGCCCGGCGGCGCCTCCTCGAAGGGACGCTCCTTGGTCTCCGGGGTGTGCGGCGCATGGTCGGTGGCGATCGCGTCGATCGTGCCGTCGGCGAGGCCGGCCCGCACCGCCTCGACGTCGGCCGCACCGCGCAGCGGCGGGTGCACCTTGAACGCGGGGTCGAAGGTCGCACAGGCCTCGTCGGTGAGGGTGAAGTGGTGCGGGGCGACCTCGCAGGTCACCGGCACCCCGTCGCGCTTGGCCGCCCGCACGAGGTCGACCGACGCCGCCGTCGACAGGTGGAGGAAGTGCACGCGTGCCCCGGTGAGCGCGGCGAGCCGGATGTCCCGGGCCACGATGATCGCCTCGGCCTCCCCCGGACGCCCGGGGATGCCGAGCCGACTCGAGACCGCCCCCTCGTGCATGGACCCCCCGGCACACATCGAGTCGTCCTCGGCGTGCTGGGCCACGACGGCGCCGGGCAGCCCCCTCGAGTACTCCAGCGCCCGACGCATGAGTCCGGCCGACATCACGCAGGACCCGTCGTCGGTGAACACCCGCACACCGAGCGCGTGCAGCTCACCCATCGGCGCGAGGGCCTCGCCCGCCCGACCCCGCGTGATGCAGCCCGAGGACACCACCTCGCAGAGCGCCTCGGTCCCGATGGCGAGCACGGCCCGCACGACCGTGGGGTCGTCCAGCGGGGGCCGGGTGTTCGGCATCGCCACGACCGCGGTGTACCCGCCGAGCGCGGCCGCTCGGCTCCCGGTCTCGATCGTCTCGGCGTCCTCGTCCCCGGGCTCGCGCAGGTGGGTGTGCAGGTCCACGAAACCGGGGGTCACGATCGCGCCGGCGGCGTCGAGCACGTCGGCCGCCTCGAGCCCGGCTCCGACCTCCGCGACGACACCGTCACGCACGAGCACGTCAGCCGTGCGCCGACCGCTCGCATCGACGACCTCGCCACCGCGGATCACGAACTCAGACAACGTCGCCTCCTGCACCGAGCAACTTCCAGAGGACCGCCATGCGGGCGGCCACACCGTTCGTGACCTGCTCCCCGATCACCGACTGCGGACCGTCCGCCACCGCGGCCGCGATCTCGACGCCCCGGTTCATCGGACCGGGGTGCATGATGAGTGCGTCCGGACGGAGGCGCCGGGCCCGCGCCTCGGTGAGTCCGTAGCGTGCGGTGTACTCCCGCAGCGACGGGAAGCGCGTGCTCGCGTCCCGTTCGTGCTGGATCCGCAGCAGCATCACCGCGTCGAGGTCCGGGAGGAGCGGATCGAGATCGACCGCGCTCGAGCACGGCCACCCCTCGAGCGTCTCCGGCAGCAGCGTCGGGGGTGCCACGAGGGTGACCTCGGCACCGAGCATCGAGAGGGCCTGCACATCGGAGCGGGCCACCCGGGAGTTGCGCACATCGCCGACGATGGCGACCCGCATGCCCGAGAGATCCCGACCGCGGTGCTGGGTGATGGTGAACGCGTCGAGCAGCGCCTGGGTCGGGTGCTGGTGTCGACCGTCGCCGGCGTTCACGATGCTGGCGTCGATCCACTCGGTGATCCGGCGCGGCGCCCCGGCCGCCGCGTGGCGCACGACGACCGCGTCGATGCCCATCGCGGCGATGGTGGCGACCGTGTCGCGCAGCCCCTCGCCCTTCTTGACCGATGAGGTGGCGACGCTGAAGACCATCACGTCGGCCGAGAGTCGCTTGGCCGCGGTCTCGAAGGAGAGCCGGGTGCGGGTGGAGTCCTCGAAGAACAGCGACACGACGGTGCGGCCCCGCAGGGCCGGCACCTTCGGGGTCTCCCGTTGGGTCACCGACAGGAACGATGCGGCGAGGTCCAACAGCTCGTCGAGGTCCGATCGGGTCAGGTCGGCGATCGAGAGGAGGTGCTTCATGCCTCGACCTCCTCCCCGGCGGTCTCCGGGGGGCCCCACAGCTCGATCGTGTCCTCGGGGACCTCGTCGGTCTCCACGAGACGGACCCGGACGTCCTCGGCGAGCCGGGTCGGCAGGTTGCGGCCCACGAAGTCGGCGCGGATCGGCAGTTCCCGCCCGCCGCGGTCGACCAGCACGGCGAGTTGGATCGATCGGGGTCGACCGAGTTCGGTGGTCGCGTCCATCGCCGCCCGGATCGTGCGGCCGGTGAACAGGACGTCGTCGACGAGCACCACGACGCGCCCGGTGACATCGACCGGCACCACCGTGGGCCCCGCCGGGTGCAGCGGGCGCAGGCCGACGTCGTCGCGGTGGAACGTGACGTCGAGGGTGCCGACCGGTACCTCCGTCCCCTCGAACCCGGCGATCGCCGCGGCGAGTCGGGCTGCGATCGCCGGTCCGCGGGAGTGGAGTCCGACGAGCACGACATCGGCCGCACCCCGGTTGCGCTCGACGATCTCGTGCGCGATCCGGGTGTGGGCCCGTCGCAGGTCGTCGGCCGAGAACACCGTCGTCCGCAGCACCATCGCGGCGTCCGCCCCGGACCCGGACACGGAACGACCCCCTGACGCGGGGGTCGTGGCTTCGTGTTCGGATGTGGCGCGACCTGCGTCGCGGCGGCTCTCGGCCATGGTGGTCCTCGGTGGTGCGGGTCCGTAGGGATCTCACAGGATCCCCGTGACGGTCGGTCGTGAGGATAGCGCGGCGGACCCGCCGCGAGCGCCCCGACGGGCCCCGGGTCAGACGATGAGATGGGAGATGAGGCCCTCCTGGAGCCCCGTGAGCCAGTGGTAGAGGCCGACGTCCCCGGCGTCCGCCGCCACCCGACCCACGTACTCGGGTTCATCGTCGGCCACCCCGATCCGCGTGCCGAGGGTCAGCCGGAGGTCGTTGATCGCCCCGACCCAGCGGCCGGCCCGCTCGGCGTCCAGCACGATGCGCACCCCGCCCCGGACCCGTTCGCCCGCCTCGAGGTCGGCGACGAGCCCGTCGAGTGCCGCGATCCGTCCCGCGGCCAGGTCGGCGTGGACCGCGGCCTGGAACGCGAGCTCGGCGGCATCCTCGGTCGGATCGAGGTAGGCGCGGGGGAACAGGCGATCACGCGCCGCCTCATCGCCGGCCGGGGGCAACGGTGCGTCGAGCACGATGCGCACCGAGCGGGCGAGGTCGCTGATGGCAGCGGCCTCGGCGTCCCGCAGACCGAGCGCGAGCTCGGTGTCCGGATCCTCGAACCGGTAGTCGCTCACGAATCGCGCTGGGTCGTGGCCCAGAGGCCGTGGGCGTGCAACCGGGCCACGTGGTGCTCCGCCTGCTCGCGGGTGCCGGAGGCCACGACGGACCGACCCTCGTGGTGGACCTCGAGCATGAGTCGCGTCGCGTGCTCCTCCGTGTACCCGAAGAGCTTGCGGAACACGAGCACCACGTAGGACATGAGGTTGACCGGATCGTTCCAGACCACCACGTTCCAGGGTCGGTCGGTGTCGACGCCGCCGTCGGTGATCGGTTCGGTGATCTCGACCGGCAGCATCGCGGCGCGGGGAGCCGCCGGGTTCACGAGGCCCGCACCTCCGCGGCGACCCTCGACAGCAGGCCGTTCACGAATCGGCCCGAGTCCTTGGTGGAGTACTGCTTCGCGAGCTCCACCGCCTCGGTGATGGCGACGGCGGTCGGGACATCCGGCTCGTAGGCCAGCTCGTAGGCCGCGATCCGGAGGATGCACCGGTCGACCACGGGCATGCGATCGAGGGTCCAGTGCTCGGAGTACTCCGTGAGGTGCGCGTCGATCTCCGCCCGGTGCGCGTCGACCCCCTCGAGGAGGCGCACCGCGTAGTCGTCGGGGATCGTCGGGAGGTTCGCCAGCACCCCCGCCGGATCGAGTTCGCGGACCTCGCCCTCGTAGCAGAGGCCGAGCGCGCGCTCGCGGGACTCGCGACGCGGCGCCACGGTGCGATCAGGCGCGGGTGAGGTACTCGCCGGATCGGGTGTCGACCTTGATGGTCTCCCCCACCTCGACGAAGAGCGGCACCTGCACGACGAGACCGGTCTCGAGCGTGGCCGGCTTGCGCGCACCCGACACCCGGTCGCCCTGCACCCCCGGTTCGGTCTCGGTGATCGTGAGCTCCACCGCGGCGGGCAGGTCCACGCCGAGGATCTCGTCGTTGTAGGTCGGCAGCACCGCGGAGTCGCCCTCCTTGAGGTACTTCACCGCGTCGCCGAGCGCGCTCGGACTCACGTGCACCTGGTCGTACGACGAGGTGTCCATGAAGACGTAGTCCGCACCCTCGCGGTACAGGTACTGCATCTCCCGCTTGTCGACATTAGCCGTCTCGACCTTCACGCCGGCATTGAAGGTCTTATCGACGACCTTGCCGGTCATAACGTTTTTTAACTTGGAACGTACGAATGCGGCACCCTTGCCAGGTTTTACGTGCTGAAACTCGACTACAGCCCAAAGCTGCCCTTCAATATTCAGAACCATGCCGTTTTTAAGATCGTTTGATGTAGCCATGACGAAAAATCACCGTTTCGATTGAGAAAAATAAACTTCGCTAATTCTAGCGGTCGGCTAGTTGTGCCAACGCGAGCAGGTATGAATCTTCACCAAATCCTGCAATTACGCCAGTGGCGACTGCTGAAATC
>JALRDW010000019.1 GCA_023262065.1 Acidimicrobiia bacterium
TCCTCCGGGGTCGGGCCGAGCATCCAGATCAGCCACAGCGCGACGGCGGCGATGAAGGCGAGCGTGAGGTCGGCCACCACGTGCAGGCTGTGGCCCCCGCCGGCCGCCCAGCCCGGCACGACCGCGATGACGACCTTCGGCATGAAGCGGATGAGTCGCTGCACCTCGAGGATGTGGAGGCGACCCGATCGGGCCGGGTCGATCGTCTCAGCCGTGTCACCCTCCGCGTAGCGGTAGCCGTCCCTGCCGCGGATGCGCTGGTCGCCACCGGAGCAGAACGCCCACCCGCCGTCCCGGGGCGAGGGGCCGTTGCCGGTCAGCAGCACGCAGCCGACGTCGGAGGACTGACGCGCGTGATCGAGGGCCCGGTACAGCTCGTCGACCGTGCCGGGGCGGAACGCGTTCCGCACCTCGGGTCGGTCGAACGCGATCCGCACCGTGCCGTGCGCCCTCGCCCGGTGGTACGTGATGTCGGCCAGGTCCTCGAAGCCGGGGACGATGTCCCAGGCCGCGGGGTCGAAGATCTCGGAGACGGGTGCGCTGCTCACGGGCGCAACGCTACGACACCGGCTCGAGATCCTCCGGGGTCGGGCCGAGCATCCAGATCAGCCACAGCGCGACGGCAGCGATGAAGGCGAGCGTGAGGGTGAGTGCTCCGAGCGGTGGCGACCACGGGGCGTTCACCCAGTACTGGAAGGGACCGTTGATCCCGACCGTGAACCGGCGCAGCGTCTGGGCGAAGCCGAGGACCTGCCCGACCCCGAGCGCCACGGCCACGACGATCGCCAGCCGGCTCCGGGCGAGGCGCGCGCCGATCGATGACGCACCGACGAGGTACGCACCCACGATCGGGACGCCGACGGCGAGCGGCAGCGTGTAACGGCCCTGCCAGAACGGTCCGATGATCGGGACCTCGCGGTACTCGCTGACGATGGGGAGCAGTGCGGTCGCGGCGGCCACGAGCAGCAGTGCGATGGAGGCCCGGCGCGACGACATCGAGAGGCCGAGCGCGAGCAGCAGACCGATCGCTGCGGTCCAGACGACGATGGTGAGGTACGGCGCCTTGACGTTGAGCCAGCCGAAGTTCCCGATCATCGACTCGTAGAAGAACCCGCTGCGGCCGATGGTGTTGCGGATGAGTTCGTACCGTGTGATCTCCACCGAGGTGCCGGTGTCCACCGGTCGGACGACGAGGTTCCACGCGACCTGGCTCAGCGTCGCGACCGCGATCACGGACGCCGCCACCTGCAGGCCACGGTCGTGCAGCCACCGACGCAGGAGCGTGATGCCGCCGATGATGCCCACGGTCCCGAGGATCGCTGCGATCCACATGGGCGCGAAGAGCCGGGAGAGTCCGAGGGCTGAGAACGCCACGGCGATCCGGATCACGAGTCGCCGGTCGGTGGGGCCTTCGGCCGGTGCTGCGACCAGCGCGCATGCACTCGCCCATGCCGCGATGGCCGCCGAGATCTCGAGACTCGACGGGTTCACCGTCCCGTTGACGAACAGCACCATCGGGGTGACTGCGACGGCGAGTCCGATCGCGCCGATCCGGCGGTTCGGGAAGGACCACACCGAGGCGAGCGCGCTCGCGAGCAGCGCCGCCCCCACGATCGCCGACAGATACCGCATCAAGTAGACGCCCCGGGCCTGGGCACTCACCCACGATGGCAGGCCGACCAGGAGGTAGTAGCCGGGGAAGTAGGTCCCGGCAGTCGTGCGGGCCTCGATCCGCCGATCGGACCCCGAGTAGTCGAGGCAGGCCGCGGACACGTCGTTGCGGAACGCGTAGCAGCCGACGTCGTTCGCCGACTCGACGACCTCGGGCACGTCCACCACACGCCAACCGCCGGTGAGGCCCGGGATCCGATCACCCAGCCACTGGCCGCGCGCGACCGAGACCGCCCGGGTGACGTGCGCCGGCTCGTCGGGGGATCCGAAGAGCGGCAACGCCGTGGCCCACAGCACGCCGAGGGCGGCGAAGATCGCGAACGACACCCACCAGGCTCGCCGTCCCGAGCGGGCCGATGTGATCCGGCTGCGCAGGGAGGGCTCCACGAGATGGGGACCCTAGGTCAGTTGACCTGACGCTCGGCGCCACCCCAGTACTGCGCGCGCAACGCCTTCTTGTCCGGCTTGCCGAGCGGGCTGAGCGGGATCTCCTCGACGAAGTCCACCGTCTTGGGCGCGTAGTGCGAACCCTTCGCGTCCTTCACGAGCGCGATGAGGTCGTCAGGGGTTGCCTCCTGTCCCGGCCGGAGCACGACGATCGCCTTCACCGACTCACCCCACTTCTCGTCGGGCACACCGATCACGGCGCTCTGCGAGACGGCCGGGTGCGTGCCGAGCACGTCCTCGATCTCGCGCGGGAAGACGTTGAACCCACCGGACACGATCATGTCCTTCTTGCGGTCCACGATCGTGAAGAAGCCCTGCTCGTCCTCGCGGGCGACGTCGCCGGTGTGGAGCCAGTCGAACTCGAAGGCCGCCGCCGTCTCCTCGGGCTTGTTCCAGTACCCGCCCATGACGAGCGGTCCCCGCACGCAGATCTCGCCCGGCTCGCCACGCGGCACCCGGTTGCCCTCGTCGTCAAGCAACGCGACGTCGACCCACGGCACCGGCCGACCGCAGGTGGCGAGGCGGGCCAGGTCGTCGGGGTCGTGCTCGTCCTTGCGGAGCACGGTGATCGTCATCGGGCACTCGGCCTGCCCGTAGAACTGGAAGAAGATCTTGCCGAACCGCTCGATCGCCTCCTTGAGCCTCGTCGGCGAGGCCGCGGCGGCGCCGTAGAACACCGTGTCGAGGGACGAGAGGTCGAACTCGTCGAGGCGAGGGTTGTCGAGCAGCGTGTAGAGCATCGTCGGCACGAGCATCGTCGCGGTGACCCGGTGCTCCTGCACGGTCTCGAGGAACCCGTCGGGCGTGAAGTACGGCATGACGATGAGCGAGCCACCGCGCAGCAGGGTCGGGATGAAGAACGCGGCGCCTGCGTGGGAGAGCGGCGTGCAGATCAGGAAGCGGAGGTCCTCGGGCCACTCCCACTCGGCCATCTGGATCGCGGTCATCGTCGCGCCGCTCCGGAAGGTGCTCATGACCCCCTTGGGCTTCCCGGTCGTGCCGCCCGTGTAGACGAGCCCACCGAGCTCATCGGCGTCCATCGGCGGCGGGACGAGCGGCTGGGGCTCGAACCCGCGCGCGACCTCAATGAGGTCTGCGTCGGCGGCATCGCAGGGCCCGAGCGAGAGCAGGCGGAGCGACGGCACGCGTTCCTTGAGGGCCGCCGCACGCTCGGCGAAGATCGGATCGAAGATGAGCGCCTCGATCTGCGCGTCCTCGAGCACGTACACGTGGTCGTCGACCGAACCGAGCGGGTGCAGCGGGGTG
>JALRDW010000064.1 GCA_023262065.1 Acidimicrobiia bacterium
TGCTCCTTGGCGGTGAGGAACCGCGAGAGGACCTCGACCCGCACCGGGAACCCGGCGTACCGCTCGCGGAAGGTCTGTCCGTGCTGGTTCGCCAGCAGCGTCGTCGGCACGAGCACCGCAACCTGCTTGCCGTCCTGGACCGCCTTGAACGCGGCGCGCAGCGCGATCTCGGTCTTGCCGTACCCGACGTCACCGCAGATGAGCCGGTCCATCGGGATCGGGCGCTCCATATCGGCCTTGACGTCGATGATCGCCTGCAGCTGGTCCGGCGTCTCCTCGTAGCCGAACGCGTCCTCCATCTCGCGCTGCCAGGGCGTGTCCGGTCCGAACGCGTGACCGACCGTCGCGAGGCGCTCCCGGTACAGCGCGACGAGTTCGGCCGCGATCTGGGCCACCGCCGTGCGCACCTTCGTGCGCGTGCGGTGCCACTCCGCCCCGCCCATCCGCGAGAGGGCCGGCGCGTCGCCGCCCGTGTACCGACGGACCGTGCCGATCTGGTCCGTGGGGACGTAGAGGCGGTCGCTGCCCCGGTACGCGAGCATGAGGTAGTCGCGCTCCACCCCGCCGATGGCCCGTTGCACCATCCCCTCGAACCGCCCGACACCGTGCACCTGGTGCACGACGAAGTCGCCGACCTTGAGGTCGTCGTAGAAGTCGGCCTGCTTGCGCGCACCCCGCGCCCTGCGGTGCACCCGACGCCGGCCCGAGAGGTCGGCCTCGGCCACGAGGGCGACCCCGGCCGGTCCGGCGACCACCCCGCGCTCGAGCGGGGCGATGACCACGCTCACGGTGCCCGCCCCGCGTGCGGGCTCGTCGACGACGGGAGCGTCGATGTGACCCTCGGCCAACACCTCGGACAGCCGCCGCGCGCTCGCGGCCCCCTCGGCCGCCACGACGACGCGCAGGCCCCGGGCCGCCAGCGCCCGGATCCGATCCGCGAGCGCCTCCACGTCACCGACCACGGGGTCGAAGGCCGACGCGACGAGCAGTGGGGTGTCCGGCCGGTCGGGCGCGCCGAGCACGCTCGTCACGATCGCCGGACCGTGGGCGAGGAGGCGGTCGAAGTCGAGGGTGAGCCGCTCGAGTGCGGCGGGCTCGGTCCCCCAGGTACCGGCGAGGACCCCGGCGAGCGCCTCCTCCTCCTCGAGCAGTTCCCCGGCCCGATCGCGCAGGCGACGCGGCTCCACGAGCAGCACCTGCGACCGCTCGGGCAGCAGGTCGGTGAGGAGGTGCTCCTCCCCGCAGAGCCACGGCAGCCAGGACTCCATCCCGTCGAAGGTCTGACCCTCGGCGATCCGCTCCCACTGCTCGCGCCCCCACGGTGCCTCATCGAGGAGCGCGCGGGCCCGGTCGCGCACCTCGGCCGTCGGGAGCAGTTCGCGGGCCGGGAGGATGGTGATCGCGTCGAGATCACGGGTGGAGCGCTGGTCCGCGACGGAGAACCCCGACAGTCGTTCGACCTCGTCGCCCCAGAGGTCGACCCGCACCGGGTGGTCGGCGGTGGAGGGGTAGACGTCGACGATCGAACCCCGCACCGCGACCTCACCGCGGGACTCGACCTGGTACTCGCGCCGGTACCCCGCCGCCACCAACCGGGTCACGAGGTCCTCCCGATCCACCCGATCACCCGGCGCGATGACGATCGGCTCGACGTCCTCGACGTGCGGACCGAGGCGTTGCACGAGGGCGCGCACGGGTGCGACGACGACCGCGAGATCCTCGTCACCGTGTCGCAGCCTCCACATCACGCGGAGTCGCCGACCCATCGTCTCGAGGTTCGGGGACACGCGCTCGAACGGGAGGGTCTCCCAGGCCGGGAAGAGTTCGACCGCGTCGGGGCCGAGCAACGGCACGAGATCACCGCTGATGCGCTCGGCCTCGGCCACGGTCGGCACGGCGACGAGCAGGGGACGACGTCCGGCCACCCGACCGAGCGCGGCGACGAACAACGGCCGCGCGACGTCCGGCACCGCGACGACGTCGGCGGCCGCGGCCGCGGCCAGGACTGCGGGATCCTCGGCGAGGTGCGCGGTGAGCGCGTGGAGGGGCGCGGTCATCCGCAGCCGGCCTCAGTTGTACCGGTTCATCGCGGCGTCGATGCCGTCGGCGACGATCGCCTCCACCGCATCGGCGGCCTGCTCGAGGGTGACCTCGATCTCGGTGCGGTCACGCTTCGAGAACCGGTCGAGCACGTGGTTCGCACCCTGCTCGCGGCTCGGGGGCTTGCCGATGCCGATGCGCACCCGCAGGAACCCGTCGTCGTGGAGGTGGTGCTTGATGGAGCGAAGCCCGTTGTGGCCGGCGAGGCCCCCACCGGCCTTGAGCTTGAGGGCGGCGAGCGGGAGGTCCAACTCGTCGTGGACGACGATCACGCCCGCGACCTCCACCCCGTAGCGGTGGACGAGTCGCCGCACGGCGTCGCCCGAGTCGTTCATGTAGGTCGTCGGCACCGCGAGGGCGACCCGGGCCGGACCGAGGCGGACCTCGTCGACGAGCGCCCGCTCCTTACCCTTGCGCAGGCGAGCGCCATGACGCGCGGCGAGGATCTCGACCACATCCGTGCCCACGTTGTGACGCGTGCGGACGTACTGGTCGCCCGGATTGCCGAGCCCGACGACGAGGAAGTCGGCCGGGGTGCCGGTGCGCGGTGCGTCGGGTGAGCGCCGCGGCACGGATCAGGCCTCGGGCGACTCGCCGCCCTCGGACTCCTCGCCCTCGCCCTCACCCGTGCCGGTGAGGCCGCGCGGGACGGCCACCTGTACGACGAGCGCGTCGGCGGGCAGCGCGATCGTGACGCCGTCCGGGCAGGCGATGTCCGCGACCTTGATCTGGTCGCCGAGTCCGAGGCCCGCGATCGACACCTCGATCGCGGTCGGGATCCGGTCCGGGAGCGCACTCACCGACACGGTGAAGAGCTGCTGCTCGAGCTTGCCACCGGCCTTCGTGCCGGGGGCCTCGCCGACGATGACGAGCGGGACCTCGGCGTCGACCGCGGTGTCGCGGCTCACCCGGATGAAATCGACGTGCTGGAGGATGCCCCGGGTCGGGTGGCGCTGGATCTGCCGGGCGAGGGCGAGGACGTCGCCCCCGTCGACCTGCAGGGTGATGAGGCTGTTCGCACCGGTGTCCGAGTGGAGGATGTGGTCGAGCTCGCGGGCCGAGACCGTGACGGCGATGGTGTCCGTGCCCAGGCCGTAGACGACGGCCGGGACCTGACCCCCGCGGCGGAGGCGGCCGGCGGGGCCGGAGCCGCGCTCGGTGCGGATCGAGGCGGTGAGGGTGGCGTCGGTCATGGCGCGTGGAGTCCTTTGCGGGAGTTCGGGGCCGCCCATTGTGGACCGTGCGGCCCCTCGGGGCCAAACGCAGCGGTTCCGGGCCCCGGCGGGCGGGTCGGAACCGGGCGGGGCCGGTGGCCCGGGGGCTCAGACGTTGTCGCCGCGGAAGAGTTCGCTCACCGAGGTGTCCTCGAACACCGCGTCGAGGGCCTCGGCCACGATCGGGGCGATCGACAGGACGGTGAGGCGGTCGAAGCGCTTCTCGTCCGGGATCGGGATCGTGTTCGTGACCACGACCTCCTCGACCGGCGCCTCGCGCAGGCGCTCGACCGCCGGACCCGAGAGCAGGCCGTGGGTCGCGAGGATCCGCACGGAGGCCGCGCCACGGTCCTTGAGCAGGCTCGCCGCGGCGGCGACCGTGCCCGCGGTGTCGATCATGTCGTCCACCACGATGCAGTGGCGGCCCTCGACCTCACCGACCACCTCGCTGGCGACCGCCACGTTGTGGGTTCCCTTCGGCCGCCGCTTGTCGATGAACGCGAGCTCCGACTCGATGTCGTACTCCGCGAGGTAGTTCGAGAACCGGCGCATGAGCTTGCCGCCACCTGCGTCCGGGGAGACCACGGTGACGTCCGCGCCCGCACCGAAGAGCTTCGCCGCGTACTCCGCGAGCAGCGGCACCGCGGTGAGGTGGTCGACCGGCTTGTCGAAGAAGCCCTGGATCTGCCCGGTGTGCAGGTCCACCGTCACCACCCGATCCGCACCGGCCACGGTGATGAGATCCGCCACCAGGCGGGCCGTGATCGGCTCGCGTCCCTCGGCCTTGCGGTCCTGGCGCGCGTACCCGTAGAACGGCGTCACCGCGGTGATGCGCTTGGCCGACGCACGCTTGGCCGCGTCGATCATGATGAGCATCTCCATGACCCGCTCGTTGATCGGCTCGCAGTGGCTCTGGATGATGAACACGTCCGAGCCGCGGATGCTCTCGCCGAACCGGCAGTAGATCTCGCCGTTGGCGAACGTCGACAGCACGACCTCGCCGAGCGGGACGTCGAGGGCCCGCGCGATCTCCTCGCTGAGGTCCCGGTTCCCGCGGCCGGCGAACAGCTGCAGTCGCTTGGTGGGGACGAGCTCCATCGTTCCTAGTTCCCTTCGTCGAGCCGGTCGGCCCAGCCCTCGTCGATCTCGGCCGGGACCCCCTTGGCCAGTGCCCCGGGCGGCACGTCCCGGGTCACGACCGATCCTGCCCCGGTGTACGCACCGTCACCGATCCGGACCGGTGCCCGCAGCACGGTGTTCGACCCGATCCGGGCGTCCGCCCCGATCTCGGTGCGGTGCTTGGCCCGGCCGTCGTAGTTCGCGGTGATGGTGCCGGCGCCGACGTTGGCCCGGGGGCCCACGGTGGCGTCACCGACGTAGGCGAGGTGCGGCACCTTGGCGCCCTCACCGATCTCGGCGTTCTTGGTCTCGACGAACGTGCCGACGTGGGCCCCGGCGGCGAGCCGGGTGCCGGCCCGCAGCGACACGAAGGGGCCGACCGCGCATCCGGCACCGATCGCCGCCGACCGGGCCACGGTGTGGGAGACGGTCGCCCCGGACCCGACCTCGGTGTCGACGAGGCGGACGTCGGGTCCGAGGACCGCGCCGGACGCGATCGTGGTGGCCCCCTCGAGGAGGGTGTTCGGGAGGATCCGCACGTCGGCCTCGAGCACGACCGACGCGTCGATGTAGGTGGTGCGTGGATCGACCATCGTCACGCCGGCCCGCATCCACGCGTCGTTGATCCGATCCCGCAGCGCGGCCTCGGCCCGTGCGAGCTGGGCCCGGTCGTTGACGCCCATGCACTCGAACGGGTCCTCGACCGCGACCGCCCCGACCGTGTGCCCGGCGTCGCGCAGGACCGCGACGACGTCGGTCAGGTAGTACTCGCCCTGCGCGTTGGCGGGGGTCAGGCGACGCAGTGCCGGCGCGAGCAACGAGCGCCGGAAGCAGTAGATCGCGGGATTGATCTCGGTGATCGCCCGCTCCTCGTCGGTCGCATCGGCCTGCTCGACGATCCTGGCGACACCACCGCGTCCATCGCGCACGATGCGCCCGTACCCCGTGGGATCGTCGAGGTGGGTGGTGAGCAGCGTCGCCGCGGCGTCCGTGGCTCGGTGGTGGGCCACGAGGGCGGCGACGGTCTCGGGCCGGAGCAGCGGGACGTCACCGACGAGCACGAGCACGTCGTCCTCGTCGAGGCCGTCGTCCTCCGGGAAGGCACCGAGCGCGACCGCGGTCGCGTCCCCGGTCCCGCGCTGGACCCGTTGCTCGACGAAGTCGACGGGGATCGCAGTGTCGAGCGCGTCCTGCATGGCGGCGGTCACCTGCTCGGCCCGGTGGCCCACGACGAGGAGGACCCGCTCGATGGGGAGCGCGACGAGGGCGTCGACGAGGTGGGCGAGCATCGGACGCCCGGCGAGCGGGTGGAGCACCTTCGGGGTCGCCGAACGCATGCGCGTGCCCTCGCCGGCGGCGAGGACGATCGCGGCGAGGGGCCGCTGGACCGCCATGAGTGCTGCTCGCTCCTCTCCGTGTGCCGGGCCCGGGGGCCGGGGTCGCCTCTACGGTTCGGGGTGGCTCGGGGGCAGGGTTTCGAACCCCGACCTGGGACTCCAAAGGACCCCGTGCTGCCGTTACACCACCCCCGACACGGCCCCGTGGGCGACCCTACCCCGAACCGCCCGGACCACCCACGGGACTGCGTGCGTCGGCGCGGCCCCGGTGCGCCGCCGGCGCGGCCCGACACGATGTGACGGCGACCGGCGGCCCCGTGTAGGTTCACCGGCCTCATGGGCTCCCTGATCAAGAAGCGCCGCAAGCGCATGCGCAAGAAGAAGCACAAGAAGCTGCTGAAGAAGACGCGTTGGCAGCGCCGGAACCAGGGTCGTTAGCCCGAACCCACCGCTGAAGGACCGCCCTCCGGGGCGGTCCTTCCCGTTGCGGGCCCCCGGTCGGCTCAGGCCCCGGGGACCGCCGGGGCGCGACCGGCCCAGGCCCGCACGCCGTCGATCGCCCCGAGCGCGGCGGCCGCCGCCCGTGCGGCGGCCGCGTCCGGCATCGGCGCGGCGTACGCGGAGCCGCTGCCGGCGAGCAGGGCGGGGCCGCCGCACACCGACTCGACCCGGTCGCGGAACGCGGCGAGCCCCGGGGCGACCACCTCGGCGGCCGCCTCGAGATCGTTGGCCCACTCCGGCCCCCAGACCTCGGCCCACCCCGCGGGCGCGGGCAGCGAGCGCGTGGCGACCGGCCCGCCGAGTGCGTCCCAGGCCCGGTAGACGGCCGGGGTCGAGCACCCGAACGGCGGCACCGCGACGACGAGGTCGAGCGGCGGACCGCCGTCGAGTGGGGTGAGGATCTCGCCCCGGCCCTCCATCCGGTTCACCCCACCCCGCATGCACACCGGGACGTCGGCCCCGAGGGTCGCCGCGATCGCGGCGACCCGCCCCGGATCGATGCCGAACCGGTCGCCGAGCGCGCGCAGCACCGCGGCCGCGTCGGAGGACCCCCCGCCGAGTCCGGCCCCCGCCGGGATGTGCTTCTCGAGGTCGAGGTGCGCGGCGACGCCCTCCGGCAGCAGTTCGAGCGCGGCGCGCACCGCGAGGTTCGAGCGGTCCTCCGGGACCCCGTCCGCTGCGGGACCGTGGATCCGCGCGGTCACAGGGCTCGGCCCCTCCGGCTCCCCGATCGCCAGGGTCAGCCGATCGGCGGGTGCATCGACGGCGACGACCAGCGCGTCGAGCGCGTGGTACCCACCCGGGAGCAGCCCGGTCACCCGCAGGGCGAGTGTGAGCTTCGCGTCGACCCGCATCACGCGGCCGCCCGGGCGAGGGCGGCGAACGCCGCGAGGTCGAGCGTCTCGGCCCGCGCCGCGGGATCGACCCCGGCCGCCTCGAGGACCGGGATCGTGCGCTCACCGAGCAATGGCACGAGCGCCCGGCGCAGCATCTTGCGCCGCTGCGCGAACCCGGCGCCGACGATCGCGGCGAACCCGGCGTACGAGGGCACCTCCACCGGCGGGGATGCGTGCCGGTCGATGCGGACGAGTGCGGAGTCGACCTTGGGCGGGGGGAGGAACACGCTCGGCGGCACGGTCCCGACGACGCTGGCCCGACCGTGGAAGGCCAGACGCACCGAGACCGATCCGTACTCCTTGCCCCCGACCCCGGCGGCCATCCGCTCCCCCACCTCCCGCTGGACCATCACGAGGAGCCGGGTGATCGCCGGCACCTGCTCGAGGATCCGCATCACGATCGGCGTCGCCACGTTGTACGGCAGGTTCGAGACGCAGACGACCGGACCCGGTCCGAGGAGCACGCCCAGGTCCTCGGTGAGCGCGTCGCCCCGCACGACGCGCACCCGCTCGGCGTGGCCCGTGGTGGCGAGGACCGCGTCGAGCAGCGGCAGCACGTGACGGTCGAGTTCGAGCGCGGTGACCTCCACCTCCGCCTCGACGAGCGCGGCCGTGAGGGAGCCGACGCCGGGTCCGATCTCGAGGACGCGCGTGCCCGCCGAGACCCCGGCGAGGCGGACGATGCGACGCGAGGTGTTGGGATCGGCGAGGAAGTGCTGACCGAGTGCGCGGCTCGGCGTCTTGCCGTGCTCGGCCAGCAGGGCCCGGATCGAGGTCGCGGTCGGGACGGTCACGTGGGAGATGGTCGCAGGTCGCGCACCCCCGCGCCGACCACCGGCGGGCGCGCTACCAGTCGATGCGCACCGGGATCACGCCCTGCCCCAACGGGGCGAGCCTGCTGAAGGTGTCCTTCGACATGTCGAGGATGCGACCGGCACCGAACGGGCCACGATCCCGGATCGTGCAGGAGGCCACGGCACCGGTGGTGAGGTTGGTGATGCGCACCACGGTGCCGAACGGGAGCGTCTTGTGCGCACAGGAGGCCATGGTGAACGCGTAGTGCGAACCCTGGCCGGTCTCGCTGCGACCGGTGCTGCTCGGGACCGGCGCCCCGGCCTCGGCGCGCGGCGCCGTGGCCCGCCGGACCGGGCGGGTGCCGACCGCCAGGATGCGGTCGACCGGGGCGCGGACGACCTCGGTCCGCACCACGCTGCGACCGGCCTCGACCCCGTCCCGCAGCGTCACCGCGTAGACGACCCGGTTCTGACCCGCGACCCCCGCCCGCACCACGCGGGTCTGGCCGACGTCGAGGTTCGGGTCGCTGCGCCGCTCGTCACGGAAGGGGACACTCACGAGGGCCGTGCGCTGACCGGCCGCGAGTCGGGTGACGCGCACCCGGAGCCCGTCGGTGAGGCGGGCATCGAGTGTCGGGCTCACCTCGTCGTTCGGGCCCAGCGCCACCGCCTCGGCCGCGAGCAGCTCGCGCACCGTGAGGGCGGTCGCGCTCAACGAGCGCGCCGCGCCGTCGACCTGGAGGGTGACGGGCCGGGGGGTGCGCACGACGACGGTGGATCCGGCCGCCAGGCGATCGGGGGCCGCGGTCACGAGCGCGTTGGGCGCCGCTGCGAGTTCGGGGAGCAACCGGGCCGCGGTGCGTCGCGTCGTGCGCACGGTGCGTCGTTCGCCGTCGAGGTCGACGACGACCGGGAACGCGCGCAGCACCCGCACCGAGGTGTCGCCGTCGAGCCGGGCCTCGGCCGCGGGCACGACACGGTCGGCGGGTGCGAGGGTCACGTCGGCCTCGCGCAGCACGTCGGCCACGCGGGTGCCGCGGGTCTGCACCGTCGTGGCGATCCCGTCGACCGAGAGTGCGACGTAGCGGATCGGGTTCGACGGCCCGAGGAGGTGTGACACCCCGAGGGCGACGGCGAGGATGAGCAGGACGGCGCCGAACCACTCGAGGCGGTGACGGTTGCGGACGGAGTGGTCGACCGCCGGGGCCGGGTGCGCCGCAGCGGCCGGCCGCTCCTCCGGGGCCGGCGCCGGTGCCCGCACGACCCGGGTCGGCGCGGGGTCGGCCACCGCAGCGTCGAAGGCGCGCCCCGAGGTGGACCAGAAGGCCGCCTCGATCGTCAGCAGTTCGGCGTCGAGGGCCGCCCGGGCCTCGCGGGCCTCATGGTCGGCGGGCGCGAACCCGCGGTCGTCCCGGTCGATGGTCGGGGTCGGGGCCTCGGGGCTCCCGGCGAGCGCGGCCGATGCGTCGCGGATCGGGAGCCAGACCGCGGGTTCCGGGGCGTCGCGGCGGGCCGGCGAGGGCCGCACCGAGCGCAGGGCGTACCGGCGCGCGCGGGCCTCGTGGTTGTGCTGACCGCCCCGCGCTCCGGCGCGGGTGGAGTGACCGTCGATGGGTCGCGCCCCTTGGCTCCGCCGAGCCCGCACCGGATCGGCACGGGCCACCCGGGCTCCACCCTCAGGTGGGGCCGGGACCCCGGGGACCGTACCGACGACCCCCGAGCGCGGCAATCCGTGATCCAGT
Source organism: Acidimicrobiia bacterium (assembly GCA_023262065.1). Taxonomy (GTDB): domain Bacteria; phylum Actinomycetota; class Acidimicrobiia; order IMCC26256; family IMCC26256; genus IMCC26256. The sequence goes on from JALRDW010000064.1 coordinate 9,704, forward strand.
AACTGGGAGATCGTACGGATCGCCGCAGGTCGGGGCTCTGGACTCCCTCAGCCCGGGATCCTGCGGTCAGCTCCGGCCGAGGAGTCGGCGGGTGGTCGCCCGGGTCGCCGCCGCGACCTCCTCGACGTCCCGGCCCATCGCCGCCGCCAGGGCCTCCCCGACGTGCACCACGTACCCCGGCTCGTTCGCGCGGCCCCGGTGCGGGACCGGGGCGAGGTACGGCGCGTCGGTCTCGACGAGGACGCGGTCGAGGGGCGCGAGCGCGGCAGCGGCCCGCAGGTCGTCGGCGGTGCGGAAGGTGATGATGCCGCTGAACGACAGGTGGCAGCCGAGCGCGAGCGCCCGCTCCGCCTCCGCCGGACCGCCGGTGAAGCAGTGCAGCACGGTGCGGGTCGGGACGCCCTCGGCCTCGAGCACGCGGAAGGTGTCCGGCCAGGCCTCACGGGTGTGGATCACGAGGGTGCGGTCGTGGGTGTGGGCGAGCCCGATCTGCCAGCGGAACGCCTCCTCCTGATCGGCCCGCGGGGAGTGCTCGTAGTGCAGGTCGAATCCGGCCTCCCCCACCCCGACGACCGCCGGATGGGTCACGAGCGACTCGATCCCGGGGCGCTGGTCGGCGAGGTGGCGGGCCTCGTGCGGGTGCAACCCGACGACCGCGGCGACGTCGTGGTCCGCCTCGGCGAGTTCGACGGAGGCGCGCGAGGTCTCGAGGTCGGTCCCGACGCAGACGAACCGATCGACCCCGGCCGCCCGCGCCCGCGCGAGGGCCGGGGTGGCGCCCTCCTCCAGCGAGAACAGGTGGACGTGGCTGTCGGCCCAGCGGGTGGTCACCCGGCGGACTCCGGCGCGACCTCGAGGCGCGGGAACAGCGCCGGGCCCTTCTCGATCGCGTTGCCGGCGGTGGCGACCGCGCCCCAGCGCGCGTCGTCCGGCACCCGACCCCGGGTCGGGTCGCCCGTGAGCCCGAGCCGCCGGTGCAGTTCGGCGCTCGCCCGCGGCAGGACCGGTGACGCGAGCAGCGCGACGATCCGCAACGCCTCGAGGCAGTCCCCGAGCACTGCGGCTGCCCCGGCCGTGTCGCCGGCCTTGTTGAGGGCCCAGGGCTGACGATCCTCGATGAAGGCGTTCGTCGCCCCGATGAACTCCCAG
>JALRDW010000136.1 GCA_023262065.1 Acidimicrobiia bacterium
GCGCGTCCCGAGGGAGTACACCTAGATGAGCGCACGTAGGAACTCGGTCATCGGACTCGCCGTGGTCGCGGCCGCGGCGGCGGCTGCGTACGCCGCCGAGAAGGCCGTGATGCGGCGGGTCCGCAGCGGTGACGACCCGGACGCCGCTGACGAGTTCGCGATCCCGGCCGGCACGCGCCACACGCTGCCGAGCCACGACGGCGGGACGATCAACACGATCGAGATCGGCGAGGGCCCGACCATCGTGCTCTCCCACGGCGTCACGCTCTCGGTCCGCACCTGGGTCAAGCAGCTCGAGTTCCTGCCCAAGCGGGGGTTCCGCACGATCGCGTTCGACCACCGCGGGCACGGGGACTCGGACGTCGGAGCATCCGGACACGCGATCGAGAACCTCGCCGAGGACGTGCGCAGCGTGGTCGAGGGACTCGACCTGCGGGACGCGGTCCTCGTCGGGCACTCGATGGGCGGCATCGCGGTGCAGGCGTTCATGGTGATGTTCCCGGAGATCGCGGCGGAACGGGTCGCCGGCATCGTGCTGCTCTCGACCATCGCCCGCACGCCGATGTCCGGCCACGAGCGGCTCGGTCAGTTCATCGCGGCGGCCGCCGATCGCGGTCCCGATCCCGGTGGCCTCATGGCGCGCAAGGACATCGGCTACCTGCTCGCCCGGGTCGGGTTCGGGCGTGAGGCCCAACCCGCGCACATCGAACTGACCCGGCGGATGATCCTCGACTGCCCGGTGGAGACGCGGCGCGAGGCGACCCGCGCCCTCATGGAACTCGACCTCGTCGACCGGCTGGGGCTCATCACCGTCCCGACGCTCATCATCAGCGGGACCGCCGACCTCGTGACCCCACCGGCGGAGTCGCGGCGCATCCACGCCCACATCCCGCACGCGCGCTTCGAGAGCGTCGAGGGCGGTGGGCACATGCTCATGTTCGAGCGGACGGCGCTCGTCGACGACCTCATCACCGACTTCGCCCGCGAGGTCCAGGGTCGGTCGGCGTCGGTCGACGCCTGAGGCCGCCGTCGTGGCGACCCCGACGGACCCGCTCGCGGCGCTGGCGGCCCGAGCACACGACTGCCGCGCCTGCGGGCTCGCGGCCACCCGCACCAACGTGGTGTTCGGGGTGGGCGATCCGCGGGCCCCGCTCATGTTCGTGGGCGAGGGCCCGGGGGAGCAGGAGGACCTGCAGGGTGAGCCGTTCGTGGGCCGCGCCGGTCGACTGCTGACCACGCTCATCGAGGGCATCGGGTTGACCCGCGAGGACGTCTACATCGCGAACGTCGTGAAGTGTCGGCCGCCGGGGAACCGCAACCCAGCCCCGGACGAGATCGCCGCCTGCGCGCCATTCCTCGAGGAGCAGCTCGACCTCGTGGAGCCGCGGGTGGTGGTCACGCTCGGGAACTTCGCGACGAAGCTGCTGCTCGACACGAAGGTGGGCATCACGAAGCTCCGGGGGCAGACCTTCCCGTACCGTGACGGGGTGCTCATCCCGGTGCTGCACCCCTCGGCCGTGCTCCGCAACGGCGGTGCCGCGCTGGCGCAGGCGCGCGCCGACTTCGTGACGATCAAGCGGACGCTCGCCGCATGACGACCACCAACGCGGTGGAGGGCACGCGCGCGCTCGGGCGTGCGCTCGCGACGGTGCTGCGGCCAGGCGATGTGATCGTGCTGACGGGCGACCTCGGGGCGGGCAAGACCGCGTTCGCGCAGGGCGTCGCCGACGGGCTCGGCGTCACCGATCGGGTCACGAGCCCGACGTTCACGATCGTGCAGGAGTACGCGGGACGCATCCCGGTGCAGCACCTCGACCTGTACCGGCTGGGCAGCGTGCAGGAGGTGCTCGACCTCGGCCTCGACGAGACGGTCGAGGAGCGGGTGACGATCGTCGAGTGGGGTGACGTCGCGCTCGAGGCGCTCCCGGACGAGCACCTCGAGGTCGTCATCTCGCTCGTCCCGGATGCGGGCGATGACGTGCGCGCGATCGCCGCGACCGGACGGGGCGCCCGCTGGGCGACCTTCGACCTCGATGCGATCGCGGGTCCCCGGTGACGACGATCCTCGCGATCGACACCTCGACGACCCACGTCGGCGTCGCGCTCGGTGCTGCGGGCGCGATCCTCGTCCGGACCTCGGAGCCGGCCGAGCGACGGCACGCCGAACTGCTGGTCCCGACGATCGCCGCCCGTCTGCGCGACGCCGGCCTGCGGCCTGCGGACCTCGACGCGGTCGCGGTGGGGATCGGCCCCGGGCTCTTCACCGGGTTGCGGGTGGGCGTGACGACCGCGATCGTCATGGCCCGCGCGCTCGCGGTGCCCGTGGTGGCCGTCCCGACGCTCGAACTGCTCGCGGCGCCGCACGCCGCCGACGGCCGGGTCGTCGCGCCCGTCGTCGACGCCAAGCGGCGTGAGGTGTTCGGGGCGACGTTCACCTCCGGTCCCGAGGGTGTGCGGCGGCTCACCGAGGACTCGGTCGGGCCGGCGGCGGACCTCGCCGACGCGCTCGAGCGACTCGGGTCCGACGTGCTCGTGGTCGGTGACGGGGCCGCCGCCCACCCCGACGCCTTCGCCGGGCGGGCGCGCCTCGAGGTCGCGGGTCCGGGGGCCGCGGTGCCGGATCCCGGTGCGCTCGTCCAGCGGGCGTTCGAGGACCTCGCGGCGGGGGTCGCGCTGGACCCGGACGCGGTGCGCCCCCGCTACCTCCGGAAGAGCGACGCGGAGCTCAACTGGGAACGGGCGCGGTCGTGAACGACGGGATCATCGACATCGTGCCGATGCGCCGCCGGCACCTGGGTGCGGTGGTCGACATCGCGGCCCGCACCCACCCGCGGCCGTGGAGTCGCGACCTGTTCGCCGGGGAACTCGATCTCGTCACGAGCCGGGCCTACGTGGTGGCCCTCGACGGGCGACGCGTCGTCGGGTACGCAGGCATCATGCTCGCCGCCGACGAGGCGCACGTCACGACGGTCGCCGTCGATCCGGACGCGCAGCGTCGGGCCGTCGGCATGCGCCTCCTGCTCGCCCTCGCCCGCATGGCGCTCGACCGGGACGCCACGGCGCTCACCCTCGAGGTCCGCCTGTCGAACCGTGCCGCCCAGGAGCTGTACCGGCGGTTCGGGTTCGTGTCGGTGGGTGCCCGCACGGGCTACTACCAGGACAACGGTGAGGACGCGCTCGTCATGTGGGCCCGGGGGATCGACGAGCCCGAGTACCGCGCGCTCCTCGACACCTACACCGAGCGGTACGCCGCGTCGACCCGGGTCGAACTGGTGCCCGTGTACCGGGAGGCCGGCCGGTGACCACGATCCTCGGCATCGAGACGTCCTGCGACGAGACCGCGGCGGCGGTCGTCGTCGACGGGGTCGACGTGCGCTCGAACGTGATCGCGACCCAGGTCGATCTCCACGCCCGCTTCGGCGGGGTGGTGCCGGAGATCGCGAGTCGGGCGCACCTCGAACTCGTCAACGGCGTGATCGCGACGGCGTTGGAGGATGCACGGATGACGCTCGCCGAGGTCGACGTGGTGGCGGCGACCCACGGTCCGGGCCTCGCCGGCGCGCTGCTGGTCGGCGTGAGTGCGGCGAAGGCGCTCGCGCTCGTGCTCGACGTGCCGTACGTCGGGGTCCACCACCTCGAGGCCCACCTGCACGCGGCCTGGCTCGAGGATCCCGAGGTGGAGCTCCCGATGGCCGTGCTGCTCGTGTCGGGCGGACACACGCTGTTCGTCGCGGTCGATGGACCGGGGCGCTACCGCATCCTCGGCGGCACGGTGGACGACGCCGCGGGGGAGGCCTACGACAAGGTGGCCCGCACACTGGGGCTCGGGTACCCGGGCGGGCCGGTCATCGACCGGTTGGCGGCCGAGGGCGACCCCCGTGCCGTGGCGTTCGCGAGGCCGATGCTGCACGAGGGGCTCGACACCTCGTTCTCGGGGCTGAAGACCGCAGTGGTGCTCGAGCGGCGCCGGAACCCCGACCGCCCGGTGGCCGACGTGTGCGCCTCGTTCCAGGAGGCGGTCGTCGACACGCTCGTGCACAAGCTGCTCGGCACGGCGGAGGCGTGCGGGGCCCGCACGCTCGTCCTCGGCGGCGGGGTCGCCGCGAACTCCCGGCTGCGGGCCCGGGTGGCGGAGGCGGCGGCGGCGACCGGCCGGGGGGTGCTGCTGCCCCGGCCGGCGCTGTGCACCGACAACGGGGCGATGATCGCGGCGGCCGCCTTCGCCCGGCTCGCCGCCGACGGGCCGACCCCGCTCGACGACGGCGCCAGCCCGGGCCTGCGCCTGCCCGAGGTCGGCTGAGGTTCCGCCGGCCCCGGGACCGCCCCCCACCGCTCGCCTTGCGAGGCGGACGGGCGGGTCGTTAGCCTGTTAGCACTCGCCACCCGGGAGTGCCAGATCCACCCACCGGGCCGGCGGGACCAACCGATCCACCGGTGCCGCGTCCTGCGGCCCCGAACCCCCCGAGGAGTCCGACGAGATGAAGCTCCAGCCGCTCGACGACCGCATCGTCGTCCGCACCGCCGAGGCCGAGGAGACCACCTTCAGCGGCCTGGTCATCCCCGACAGCGCCAAGGAGAAGCCGCAGCAGGGCGAGGTCCTCGCCGTGGGCCCGGGCCGCCGCTCGGAGCAGACCGGCGAGATCATCCCGCTCGACGTCGCCGTGGGCGACACCGTCCTCTACTCGAAGTACGGCGGCACCGAGGTGTCGGTCGACGGCGAGGACCTCCTCGTCCTGTCGAGCCGCGACATCCTCGCCAAGCTCGTGGACGGCGGCAAGAAGAAGAAGTGACCCGCGCTCCCGCAGGGGAGTCGCGAGGGTGAGGGACCCCGGCCTCCGTGCCGGGGTCCTCTCGCGTCCGGGATCGGCGCGTTCCCGAGCCCGTGGGTCAGGGCGCGAGCGCGTCGCGCACCGCGGCGAGTTGCGCCGGCACCGGTCGGTACCAGGCCCAGCGACCGCGCTGCTCCCGCGTCACGAGCCCGGCCTCGACGAGCATCGCGAGGTGGTGCGAGATCGTCGGCTGCGATCGGCCCACCACCTCGCCGAGGTCGCACGCGCAGGCCTCGCCGTTCGGCGCGGTGGAGATGAGCGAGAGCAGGCGCAGGCGCGCCGGGTCGGCGAGCACCTTGAGGAGCGCGGCGAGTTCGGTGGCCTCGGCCTCATCGAGCGCGTCGGCGGTCACCGACGCGCAGCACGTGACGGTGGGCTCGGCGGTGCGTTCGATCCGCTTCGTGCTCGGCACCCGGTCCGCTCCTCGTCCCGACGCCCCGGCCGCCGCTGTTGGGCCGGGTGGTCGACGGATTGACGCTCATCGATACGTCTGGCAGTATGACACATCGACGGTCATCGATGGAACCCTGTCGATCCGAACCGAGGAGGACCGATGTCCCGACTGCAGCTCGCCATCAACGTCAGTGACCTCGACGCGGCGATCGAGTTCTACTCCCGGCTGTTCGGCACGGGCCCGGCGAAGGTGAAGCCGGGGTACGCGAACTTCGCCGTCGCCGACCCGCCGCTCAAGCTCGTGCTGTTCGAGGGCTCCGAGGGCGGGACGATCAACCATCTCGGTGTGGAGACCGACTCGGCCGACGAGGTGGTCGCCGCCGAGGCCCGCCTGGCGGCGGCCGGACTGGTGACGACCGGCATCGACGACACGATCTGCTGCTTCGCCGAGAAGGTGGAGACCTGGGTCACCGACCCCGACGGCGCGCGCTGGGAGTGGTACGTGAAGACCGCCGACGCCGAGACGATGGGCGGGCACGCACCGGAGGGGGAGGCGGCCGCGTGCTGCGCGCCGGCCGCGGTCGAGGTGCCCTAGCCGGTGGCGCTCGGCGCGAAGCCCACCTGCTGCTGACGTGCCCGCCGACGCATCCTCCGCGCCGGACCTCGGCCATGAGGTCGAGACCGGCACCGGCATGCTCGGGTTGCCGCTCGCCCGGCGGGTCGTGGCCGAGGCGCTCGGGAGCGCGCTGCTCATCGTGGCCGTCATCGGGTCGGGGATCATGGCGACCCGGCTCTCGCCCGACGACGTCGGGCTGCAACTGCTCGAGAACGCGATCGCGACCGGCGGCGCGCTCGTCGGACTCATCCTCATGATGGGCGCGGTGTCCGGGGCGCACTTCAACCCCGTCGTCACCCTCGTCGACCGCGCCCTCGGGTCGATCCCGACCCGCGATGCGGTCGCCTACGTGGTCGCGCAGATCCTCGGCGCGTGCTCAGGGGCGGTGCTCGCCAACGCGATGTTCGACCTCCCGTTGGTCGAGTTCTCGACGAAGCAGCGCTCCTCCGGCGCGCTGTGGCTGTCGGAGGTCGTGGCGACCGTCGGACTCCTCCTCGTGATCCACGGCTGCGTGCGCACCGGTCGGGCCCGCGTCGTGCCGTTCGCGGTGGCGGCCTGGATCACGGGTGCGTACTGGTTCACCTCGTCGACCTCGTTCGCGAACCCGGCGGTGACGATCGCCCGCTCCCTCTCGGACACCTTCGCGGGCATCGCACCGTCCTCGGTGCCGATGTTCGTGGTCGCCCAACTCGTGGGCGGCGTGATCGCCGCCGTGCTCATCCGCGTCCTGTACCCCGTCGCGATCGAGGAGTGATCCCATCCATGTCCAAGCCCGAGGTGCTCTTCGTCTGCGTGCACAACGCCGGTCGGTCCCAGATGGCCGCCGCCTACCTCATGACCCTCGGAGGCGACTCGGTCGTCGTGCGCAGTGCCGGCAGCGCGCCCGCCGCCGACATCAACCCGGCCGTGGTGGAGGCGATGGCCGAGGTCGGCATCGATCTGCGGGCCCTCGGCGCCACCCCGAAGCGACTCGAGCGGGACACCGTCGAGGCCTCGGACGTCGTCATCACGATGGGCTGCGG
>JALRDW010000255.1 GCA_023262065.1 Acidimicrobiia bacterium
CGAACAACCCGCTAGCAACCGCGAATTTGCGCACCACCGCATGCTGTTCAACATTGCCCTCCGAGCTCGCAGCTACTTGATGAGCTTGATGATGTTGAACATCGGCAGGTACAGCGAGATCACCATGCCACCGACCGTCGCGCCCATCACGACGATGAGCAGCGGCTCGATGAGCGAGGTGAGCGCGTCGACGGTGGCCTCGACCTCGGAGTCGTAGAAGTCCGCGATCTTGTCGAGCATCTCGTCGAGCGCGCCGGTCTCCTCGCCGACCGCGATCATCTGCACGACCATGGGCGGGAAGACCTCGTGGTGCTCGAGCGGGCGGGCGAGCGTGTCGCCCCGCTTGACGGCCTGCTGGGTGTCGCGCAGCGCCGCGGCGACGACCTCGTTGCCCGAGGTGTCGGCGACGATGTCCAGCGCCTCGAGGATGCCGACGCCCGAACGGGTCAGCGCCGCGAGCGTCCGGGCGAACCGGGCGAGGGCGGTCTTGCGCACGAGGAGGCCGAAGACCGGCATGCGCAGCTTCATGGCGTCCCAGCGCGGCCGACCCTGGGGGGACCGGGCCCACCGCCGCAGCCCGTACCCGATGACGGCGGCGAGCAGGCCGAGCGGCAGGAAGAACCGCTTGAGCAGGTCGGAGATGGCGATGAGGATCCGGGTCGGGAGCGGCAGCGTGCCACCGAGCTCCGAGTAGATGCCCTTGAACTGGGGCACGATGAACAGGAGCATCGCACCGGCGATGATGACGACGAGGGCGAACACCACGACCGGGTAGGTCATGGCCGACTTCACCTTGCGGCGCAGCTCGACCTGGCTCTCGATCGTGTCGGCGAGCCGCATGAGGACCTGGTCGAGCGAACCCCCGACCTCGCCGGAGCGGACCATCGACACGTAGAGGCGGTTGAACGCCTTGGGGTGGCGGGTGAGTGCGGCCGACAGCGAGGAACCCCGCTCGACGTCGAGGCGCACCTCCCCCACCACGCGGGCGAGCTCGGCGTTCTCCGTCTGCTCCGAGAGGATCGCCAACGCCCGCAGCAACGAGAGCCCCGAGTTGATCATCGTGGCGAACTGCCGCGAGAACACCGCGACGTCCTTGAGCGCGATCCGGTTCGTGAGGCCCGGGATCTTGATGTCGGCGGTCAGTCGGGACGCGTCCTTGCGTTCGATCGAGATCGGCGTGTAGCCCATCTCGCGCAGGCGCCGGACGACGAGCGCCTCGTCGTCACCGTCGAGGTGACCCTCGACGATCTTCCCGGCACGGTCCCGGACGCGGTAGGTGAAGGTCGCAGTCATCTCAGAGGCCTCCGCTCTGGATCAGGCGGCGCAGGTCCTCGACGTTCGTGCACCGCTCGTAGGCGAGTTCCTGGGAGATCCGGCCCGTGCGCACGAGGGTGGCGAGGCTCTGGTCCATCGTGACCATGCCGTGCTTCCCACCCGTCTGCATGAGCGAGTAGATCTGGTGGATCTTGCCCTCCCGGATGAGGTTCCGGATCGCCGGCGTGGCCACGAGCACCTCCGCGGCCACCGCCCGGCCCCGCCCGTCGGAGGTCGGGACCAACTGCTGGGTCACGATGCCCTGGAGGGTCGCGGCGAGCTGCACCCGGATCTGCTGCTGCTGGTGCGACGGGAACACATCGATGATGCGGTCGATCGACTGCGGAGCATCCTGGGTGTGGAGGGTGGCGAAGACCAGGTGGCCGGTCTCGGCTGCGGTGAGCGCGGTCGAGATGGTCTCGAGATCGCGCATCTCGCCGACGAGGATCACGTCGGGGTCCTGGCGCAGGACGTGTCGCAGCGCGTTGGAGAACGAGTGGGTGTCCTCGCCGACCTCCCGCTGGTTGACCACCGACTTCTTGTGGGTGTGCAGGAACTCGATCGGGTCCTCCACCGTCATGATGTGGAGCGCCTTCTCGCGGTTCACGATGTCGATGAGCGAGGCGAGGGTGGTCGACTTGCCGGAGCCGGTCGGTCCGGTGACGAGCACCAGACCCCGGGGCATGTCGGCGAAGCTCGCGACCGCAGGCGGCAGACCGAGGTCCTTGAGCGCCACGATCTCGTAGGGGATGGTCCGCATGACCGCACCCACCGAGTCCCGCTGCAGGAACACGTTGAGCCGGAATCGGCTGCGGCCCGGCAGCGTGTAGGACGCGTCCAGCTCGAGGTCGTCCTCGAACTTCTCCCGCTGCTTCTGGGTGAGGATGGCGTAGACCATCTCGCGGATCTGCGATCCGTTCAGCGGCTCGAGGCCCTCCACGGGACGCAGCTCGCCGTGCACACGGATCACCGGCGGCGACCCGGCGGTGAGGTGCAGGTCCGAGCCCTGCTGGGCGAGCACCATGTCGAGCAGGTCGTTGATGTGGACCGACGGGGCCTCGTCGCCGAGCGGGCCGTCCTCGGCCCCGGCCTCGCCGGCCGCACCCGCACCGTAGATCTGGTCGAGGGCGTGGAGGATCTCGTAGCGACTGCCCGCGGCGGCGACGATCTCGTACCCCGTGGCGCGGCCCACCGCCGTCACCGCCGCGTCGTCGCCCGGGTCGGCGAAGGCGACGACCAGGCGCGGGCCGTCGAAGTCGACACCCACCGCGATCCGCTCACGGGCGATGTCCTCGGGAACCGTGGAGGCGGCGTCCGGGTGGATCGGCGTCTCGGAGAAGTCGACGAACCGCAGGCCCACCGTGTCGGCCAGCGCGGCGGTGAGGTCCTTCTCCCCCACCATGCCGTTGCGGATGAGCACCTGGGTGATCGGTTCGCTCCGCCGGCGGGCCTCCGCCATCGCGATGGCGAGGTCGTCGCGGGACAGCACGTGCCGCTCCACCAGGAACTCGCCCAACATCCGTGCCTGACTCGCCAGCATCTCGTCGCCTCCCGCGATCCTTCAGCGGAGGGGGTATCGGCCGGAGGGGGCCGGACCTGTAGCGCGAATCTGGGCCCTTGGCCTCAGGCCACGACCCGGAAGATCTCCTCGATCGAGGTCATCCCGAGCCCGACCTTCCGGAGGCCGTCCTGACGCAGGGGCACCATGCCCTCCATGAGGGCGACCTTGGAGATGTCCTCCACCGAGCGCCGCTCGATGATGAGCCGCTCGAGCTCCTCGGACATGGGCATGACCTCGTGGAGCGCGAACCGGCCCCGGTACCCGGTGCGGGCGCACGCGGCGCAGCCCACCGCCCGGTGGAGGGTCGGCCACTCGCCGATGTCGATGGTCTCCATCCGCCACCCGGCGGCGATGAGCTCCTCCTCGGTGGGCTGGTAGGCCTCCTTGCACCGGTCGCAGAGGCGCCGGGCGAGTCGCTGGGCCAGCACCGCATCCAGGGCGCTCGTGACGAGGAACGGTTCGACCCCCATCTCGAGGAGCCGCATCGGCGTCGAGGTGGCGTCGTTCGTGTGGAGGGTCGAGAGCACGAGGTGACCGGTGAGCGCGGCCTCGATCGCGATGACCGCGGTCTCCCGGTCACGGATCTCACCGACGAGCAGCACGTCCGGGTCGGCGCGCAGGATCGACCGCAGGGCGGCGGCGAAGGTGAGGCCCGCCTTCGGGTTGATCTGGATCTGGTTGATGCCGGGCAGGCGGTACTCCACCGGGTCCTCGACCGTGATGATGTTGCGGGACACGTCGTTGAGGACGTTGAGGGTGGCGTAGAGGGTGGTCGACTTGCCGGAGCCCGTCGGCCCGGTCACGAGGATCGTCCCGTACGGCTTCTTGAACGATCGCTCGTAGCGCTCGAGCGTGTCGGGCAGGAACCCCTGGTCCTGGAGGGTCAGCAGGGCCTGGTTCTTGTCGAGGATGCGCATGACGACCTTCTCGCCGTGCACGGTCGGCAGGGTGGCCACGCGCAGGTCCACCGGCTTGCCCCCGACGGTGAGGGACATGCGGCCGTCCTGGGGGATCCGGCGCTCGGCGATGTTGATCTCGCTCATGACCTTGAGTCGGCTGATGACGCCGGCCTGGATGGCCTTCGGCGAGCGCATGACCTCGTGGAGCACGCCGTCGACCCGGAACCGGATGCGCAGGTCGCGGTCGGTGGGCTCGACGTGGATGTCCGAGGCCCGGTCGGCCACGGCCTGGGTGATGAGGAGGTTGACGAACTTGACGATCGGCGCGTCCTCGACGACCGCGCTGACGTTCGTGATGTCGTCACCCTCGCCCACCTCGTCGGCGGCCTGCGTGGCGAGGTCGTCGACCTCGCTGTCGAGGCGGTGGAACCGATCGATCGCGTCGCGGATCTGGGCCGCGGTCGCCACGACGGAGCGCACCTGCGCGCCGGTGAGGGCCCGGATGTCGTCCACCGCGAGGACGTTCGAGGGGTCGGCCATCGCCACGACGAGCACGTCGTCGTCCCAGGCGATCGGCAGGGCCTGGTACCGGCGGGCGAGGCCCTCGGGGATGAGCGACGCGATGGTCGCGTCGATCGGGTGCTCGGTGAGGTCGACGAACTCGAGACCCACCTGCTTGGCGAGGGTGCGGACGAGGTCGCTCTCGGCGAGGACGCCCTGCTCGATGAGCACGCGGCCGATCGGACGACCCGACTGCGCCTGCTGCTCGAGCGCGGCCGCGAGCTGATCGTTCGTGATGAGCCCACTCTCGACGAGCAGTGCACCCAGCGGCGTGCCGTCCGACACGGTTCATCTCCCCGACGGTGCGCGGACCCGACGTCCGCGCCTGACCCGACCAGTATCGGCGCTCGGGGGTGCGGCCTGTAGGGCCTTCGGCCCGATTCCTCGCCCCGGACCCCCCGGATCCTCCGAGGACCCGTCCGGAGGCGGGAGGCGCTCAGGCGTTCTCGGCGCGCAGCCCGGAGAAGAGGCGCAGGAGGGCACCCCGATCGGCCGTGATCGTGGTCTGCTCGCCCGGGGCCTCGACCACCTCGGCCGGGGCCTCATGGCCCATCTCGGCGGCGAGGGCCGCCAGGTGCTCGGCCTCGGGGGAGACCTCGGTGCCGAGCGTCCCGGTCCGGTCCGAGGGCTCCGGGGCCGGGCCCTCGATGCCGGCGAGGTCGGCGAGGGCCCGGCTGGCGGCGTCCGCCTCCGGGACCCGGTACTCGACCAGACGGGCCGCCAGCGCCGCCTGCTCACGGGCCACCTCCTCCACGATCGGGGCCGGGGCGACCTCGGCGGGCGGGGCCGGCGGGGCGGGCGTCGAGGCCGACGCAGCGCGGAGTTCCACGACGCCGCGAGCGATGAGCCCGGCGAGTGGCACCGCGGCCTCGGCGGCGCTGCGGTCGCACAACCCACCGACCTCGGCCACCGTGCGGCGGCCGTCGATCGCGGCCACGAGGCGCAGGGCGGAGCGGTTGAGCGTGAGCGACTCGTCGTCGCCACCCGCGTCCACGAGCACGGGGACGGCGTCGAAGGACGGCACGGTCGTCGCGACGGGACCCCAGACCTCGGCGGCGGCCCGGGCCCGGTCGAGGACCTCGTCGAGGGGGACCCGACCGACGGCGGCGGCCTCGGCCCGACCCGGTCGGAAGGTGTACCCGCCCTGCTCCACGCGCAGGGCGCCGGTGAGGACGTCGACGAGACGCAGCACGAGCGCCGCCCGGTCCGACGGTGCGGCGACGAGGCCGTCGATGTCGCCGGCGACGAGGTCACCCGCCTCGAGGCTCAACGACGCACGGGTCGCGTCACCGCGCACCTCCAGCACGCCCTGCTGTCCCACCGCACACAGCATCCGGAGCACGTCGCTCACCGGCAGCGTGTCGATCGTCCCCTGCAGCCCCACGTCACTCACCCTCTCTCGACGCCCGCGATCCCGTCACGCCCCGGTCATCGGCAGCGCCGACCATCGGGTTGAGGGGATCCTCAGGTCCGTGGCCCGCCCGAACCGGCCGAACGCCGCGGAACGGGACACACCGGGCGGCGGAGGATCAGCCGTCGAGCGCCGCTCGCATCGCATCGAGCGGCGCCGCGTGACCCGTGTGGAGTTCGAAGGCCAGTGCGGCCTGGTGCAGCAGCATCCCGATCCCCCCCACCGTGCGCGCCCCACGGGCCACTGCGGCGGCGAGCAGCGGCGTGACCGCCGGGTGGTAGACGAGGTCGCAGACCGCGTGGTCGGGGCCGAGGCCGGCGGGGTCGAAGGGCTGCGACGACCCGTCCATGCCGACCGGGGTCGCCTGCACGACGAGGGCCACGGCGCCGAGCACCTCGTCCACCGCGTCGAGGGTCACCGCGCGCCCTCCCGGTGCGAGCGCGGCGGCGGCCGCCGCCGCCCCCGGTCGCCGAGCTGCGACCGTGACCTCCGCGCCGACACGCCCCAGTGCCGCGACGACGGCGCGTGCGGCACCGCCCGCGCCGACGACCAGGGCCGGCGCGCCGGCCGGGTCGATCGCGGCGTCGGCGAGGGATCGCAGGAACCCCTCACCGTCGGTCGATGCGCCCAGCAGCGTGCCGTCCTCGCGGCGGACGACGGTGTTCACCGACCGCAGCGCGGCCGCGTCCGCCGTGAGCTCGTCGCACGCGTCCGCGGCGTCCTCCTTGTGCGGCATGGTCACGTTGAGTCCGTCGATGCCGAGGTCGAGCATCGAGCGGACCGCGGTCCGGCCGTGCCCCGCCGGCACCTCGAGCGCCAGGTAGATGCGATCGAGGCCGAGTGCCTCGTACGCCGCGTTGTGGAGCCGGGGGGACTGGGAGTGGCGCACGGGATCGCCGATCACCGCGCAGAGCCGGGTCGCACCGGTGACCGGGGGTCGACTCACAGGATCCCCCGCCGCCGTGCGTCGTCGATGTTCGCGAGGTGCTCCGCGTAGGTCTGCGCGAACCGGTGACCGCCGTCCTCGTCCCACAGCACGTAGTAAAGGTACGGCACTGCGGCCGGAGCGACCGCCGCATTCAGTGATGCCGCGCTCACCGTCATGATCGGCGTGGGCGGCAGCCCGCCGACCCGGTAGGTGTTGTACGGCCCCGGTCGCTCGAAGTCGGCGTCGGTGAGCGGACCCCGATCCCCGCGCGCGTAGAGCAGGGTCGCGTCGATCTGGAGCGGCATGTCACGGGCGAGTCGGTTCGCGATGACCCCGGAGATGAGCGGCCGATCGCGTTCCACCCCCGCCTCCCCCTGGATGAGGGACGCCACGATCGTCGCCGTGTACACCGACTCCCCACGCGCCCGCGCCGCCTGCGGGATGCCGAGGCGGACGACCTCGGCGTCGTACCGATCGACGATGCGACGCAGGATCACCGTCTCGTCCTCCTCGGCGGTCACGTAGTACGTGTCCGGCCAGGTGAGACCCTCGAGCGAGGTGATGCCCTCGGGTTGGAACCGGGATCGGACCGCCCCGCTCGCCACGACCGCGAGGAACCGCTCGGCCGATCGCCCCGGGAGCTCGCCGACCTGCGCTGCGATCATCGCGATCGTCATGCCGGGCGGCAGCGCGAGGCGCTGGTACCGCTGGCGGGGCCCGGCCTCGAGCGTGCGGATCGCGCCGGGGACCCCGGCATCCGCTGCGATGCGGTACTCCCCCGCCTGGAACGGTCCGGCGCCGGTGATGCGGGCGTACATCCGGAACGCGAACGCGTTCGGGACGACCCCAGCCGCCTCGAGCTGCGATCCGATGCCCGCCACGGAGGCGCCGCTCGGGATCGTGACCGTGACCTCGTCGCCCGGGCCGCCGGGCGGATCCACGAGCAGCCATCCGCCCACCGCTGCGGCCGCGCCGAGCACGAGGGCGAGCACGGCGAGGACGGCGGTGATCCGGATCCAGCGCGGCCTCGATGCGGGGCGGGCCCCCTCCGGTGCGGTCATGGGTCCATCGTTGCGCATGGGAGGACCCCGGACGGGTCACTCAGGTCCGATGCGCGTCCAACCAACCCTGGAGCAGGACCGCTGCGGCCACGCACCCCACGGTGTCGTGGGATTAAGTTTTAGAACAACTCGTGGTTGTTTTTAGCCCACTCAG
>JALRDW010000284.1 GCA_023262065.1 Acidimicrobiia bacterium
GAAGAAGGTCAGGAACCCGACCCCGCCACGCAGCACCGCCATCGCGGTGCCGGAGAAGACGATGCTCGGGGCGTGGAGCTCGACCTGCTCCTCCACCGTCTCGGGCGGCGCGACGTGGTCGGCCCGGGGGATGCGCAGGGCGAGGAACCCGCCGACCGCGAACACGACCGCCGCGAGTCGCAACGACCACGGCGCACCGGCCAGCGCGATGATCGCCGCACCCGGGGCGCCTCCGGCCACGCTCGCCACCGTGCTGAGCAGTGCGAGGCGGGAGTTCGCGTCGACGAGGGCCCGCTCGTCCCGCACCACCGCGGGCACGAGGGCCGACTTCGCCACCGCGTGGCCCTTGGCGAGCACGAGGGCCGAGAACGCGAGCGGGTACAGCGCGAGCGTGTCGAGGTAGCGGGCCATGAGGAAGCAGACGATCGCCCGCAGGAAGAGCCCGGTCGCCATGAGCACCCGGCGACCGGCCCGCGACCGGTCGAGGGCCGGGCCGATCACCGGGGCGACGACCGCGAACGGAGCGATCGTGAGCACGAGGTACAGCAGCACCTGGGTGCGCGACTTCGCGATGTCCTGGGTGAAGAAGATCGACCCGGCCAACGAGACCGTGAGCAGGGCGTCGCCCACCACGCTCGCGGTGTGGGTGACCGCGAGCCGACCGAACGCGTTGAGGCGGAAGGTACGCGGGTCACGGTGCAGCACGGCCCGAGCACGCTACCGCCGGGTCCCGGGGCTCCTCCGCGCCCCACCTGTTCACCGACGCGTCGCCCGGGTGTCGTCGCGGCGTCACCGACCGATCACGGCCCGTCCGTACCCTCCGTCCTGCGGTCGATCCCCCTCGCCCGCGCCGGACGGCGTCGCCCGCACCGTCCGGCCCCGCTCGCCGGCCGGGGTGCCGCAGCCCTCGCAGCACCCCGGCCCGGCGGCCCGGGGGGACCGCGACGGGACGCTGGGTAGCATCGCCCGCATGGCCTCGGGGAGCAGCGTGCACGGATCCGACCGACTGCTCAACCGGGAACTCTCCTGGCTCGACTTCAACGAACGGGTCCTCGCCCTCGCCGAGGATCCCGGGGCCCCGCTGCTCGAGCGGGCGAAGTTCCTCGCCATCTTCTCCACCAACCTCGACGAGTTCTTCCAGGTCCGGGTCTCGGGTCTCCGGGAGCAGGTCCAGGCCGGCATCCGGACGCTCTCCGCCGACGGCATGGACCCGCTCGCGCAGTTGCGGGCGGTCCGCGACCGGGTCGATGAGCTCGTGGGACGCCACGCCGCCGTCTTCACCGACGAGGTCGTGCCGGCCCTCGCCGCCGAGGGCATCGAGTTCCCGGGCTGGGACACGCTCGACGCCGCCGATCGGGCGCACCTCGAGGAGATCTTCCGGATCCGGGTGTACCCGGTGCTCACGCCCCTCGCGGTCGATCCGGCCCACCCGTTCCCCTTCATCTCGAACCTGTCGCTCAACCTCGCCGTCACCGTGCGCGACCCGCAGACCGACGAGCGACAGTTCGCCCGGATCAAGGTGCCGCCGAACCTGCCCCGGTTCGTCGGCCTGCCCGACGGACGTCGGTTCGTACCGATCGAGGAGCTCATCGCCCGCAACATCGGCGAGTTGTTCCACGGCATGGAGATCCTCGGCTGCCACCTGTTCCGCGTGACCCGCGACGCCGACTTCGAACTCGAGGACGAGGCCGAGGACCTCATCGAGGCGATCGAGAGCGTGCTCGTGCAGCGCAAGCGCTCGGGCGACGTCGTGCGCCTCGAGGTCGGCGGCGACATCCCGACCGAGGTGCTCGACGTGCTGTGCCGCGAGTTCGAGTTCCCGCTCGAGGACGTGAACGTGATCGCCGGGCCGCTCGACCTGTCCGGCCTCTGGAACGTGTACCGCCTCGACCGTCCGGACCTCAAGGACGCGCCGTCGAAGCCCGTCACCTCCCCCGCACTCGTGCGCAGCGATGGACCGGCCGACATCTTCCGGGTGCTGCGCAGCCACGACGTGCTCGTCCACCACCCGTACGAGTCGTTCGCGACCTCGGTCGAGGCGTTCGTGGAGCAGGCCGCCCGCGATCCGAAGGTGCTCGCGATCAAGCAGACCCTGTACCGGACCGGCGGCGCCGAGAGCACGATCATCAACGCGCTCGTGCGCGCAGCGGACGCGGGCAAGCAGGTGGTCGCCCTCGTCGAGCTCAAGGCCCGCTTCGACGAGCAGGCGAACGTGGACCGGGCCCGGGACCTCGAGGAGGCGGGCGTCCATGTGGTGTACGGCCTCGTCGGCCTCAAGACCCACACGAAGGTGCTGCTCGTCGTCCGCGAGGAGGCCGACGGGATCCGGCGCTACTGCCACGTCGGGACCGGCAACTACAACCCGGTCACCGCCGGGCTGTACGAGGATCTCGGGCTCCTCACCGCGGACCCCGAGATCGGTGCCGACCTCACCGACCTCTTCAACCACCTCACCGGGTACTCACGCCGCGAGGAGTACCGCAAGCTGCTCGTGGCCCCGCACTCGCTGCGCAGCGGCATCGTGGAACGCATCGCGACCCAACGCGCGCTCGGCGGGCAGGGCCGCATCGTCATGAAGATGAACAGCCTCGTCGATCCGGGCATCATCGAGGCGCTCTACGACGCCTCCGCCGCGGGCGTCGAGGTCGACCTCCTCGTCCGCGGCATCTGCTGTCTGCGGCCCGGGGTCCCCGGCATGTCCGAACGGATCCGGGTGCGATCCATCGTCGGCCGGTACCTCGAGCACTCGCGCATCTTCCGCTTCGGCGCGGACCCGGCCACGGCCGAGTACCTCATCGGCTCCGCCGACATGATGCCGCGCAACCTCGACCGCCGCGTCGAGGCCGTCACCCCGGTCACCGATCCACGCCTGTGCGCCCGCCTCGAGGAGGTGCTGCGCGTCGGCCTCGACGACGACCTGCTCGCGTGGGCCCTCGACGCCGACGGCCGATGGACCCGGGTCCCCCGCGGCTCGGGCGTGTCGACCCACGAGGTGCTCGCGGCCCGCGCCCGGGCCCGCGCCCAGGCATGACCGTCCGGGCCGCCGGGGGCGTCGTGATCCGGACGGGCACCACCGGTCCCGAGGTGCTCGTGGTCCACCGGCCGCGCCACGACGACTGGAGCCTGCCGAAGGGCAAGGCCGACCCCGGCGAGGACCCGGCGACCACCGCGCTGCGGGAGGTCGAGGAGGAGACCGGGTGGGTCGCCGAGATCACGGGCGACCTCGGTGAGGTGCACTACCTCGACGAGCGCGGTCGACCCAAGACGGTGGCGTGGTTCCGCATGCGGCCGCTGCACGTGTCCGAGCATCCGACCGACGACGAGGTCGATGAGATGCGGTGGCTCGCCCCCGCCGACGCCGCCCGGCTCCTGACCTACGCCACCGACCGTGCGCTGCTCGAGGACCTCGGATGACGATCGCCCACACCGTCTACGTGGTGCGCCACGCCCGGGCCGGGAGTCGCAGCCGCTGGGACGGCACCGACGACCGCATGCGGCCGCTCACCCCCCGCGGCCAACGGCAGGCGCTCGCGATCGCGACCCTCCTCGCCCCGCACGTGCGCGAGGTCCACTCGAGTCCGTACCTCCGGTGCGTCGATACCGTCGCCCCGCTCGCCACCCTCATCGGCACCGACGTCGTCATCGACGAGCGCCTCGCCGAGGGGAACGACTGGCTCGAGGTGCTCCGACGCATCGAGGCGTCCACGGCGACGATCGCCATCTGCACCCACGGTGACATCCTCGGCGACCTCGCGTCCCGGTTGGAGCAGCGCGGCGTCGCCGAGATCGGCACGGTCGAGAAGGGCTGCGTGTGG
>JALRDW010000290.1 GCA_023262065.1 Acidimicrobiia bacterium
AGCCCGACTGGAGCATCAGCGCCCACGAGGATAAATGGTCCTCGGTAGTGGCTCACGAAATGCTGATTCAGAAAATAATTTCGTGGACTTCGCCGATCTTGTGGGACTTGCCGGTGTAGTAGAGGATCCGCTCGGTCGTGGTGGTCTTGCCCGCGTCGATGTGGGCCATGATCCCGATGTTGCGGACCTTGTCGAGGGGGAACTCGCGTGCCATCTGCTCCGTCGTCTCTCGTGCTCGACCGGGCCGGGGGCGGCTCGGTTGCGTCAGTGCTCGTGGGTGGTGTCGTGCCGGTCGGTTCGGTGGGCCTCGTGCACACCGCCCGTCGCGCAATCGGCGCCGGCGTCAGCGACCCGCGGACGGGATCGTCGGCGCCGACGCCGTGACGCGCCGATCGGTGTCCGCAGCGCCTGCGCCTACCAGCGGTAGTGCGCGAACGCCTTGTTGGACTCGGCCATCTTCTGCAGGTCGTCCTTGCGCTTGATCGAGGCGCCCAGACCGTTGCTGGCGTCCATGATCTCGGCGGCGAGGCGCTCGGCCATCGTGCGCTCACGGCGGGCCCGGGAGAACCCGACCACCCACCGGATGGCGAGGGTGGTGGCCCGGCGGGGGCGCACCTCGACCGGGACCTGGTAGGTCGCACCACCGACCCGGCGGCTGCGGACCTCGAGGGCGGGACGCACGTTCTCGACCGCACGCTTGAGGGTCGGGATCGGGTCGGATCCGGTCTTGCGCTCGATCTCGGCGAGCGCGTCGTACACGATCTTCTCGGCCGTGGAGCGCTTGCCCTGCAGGAGGACCTTGTTGACGAGCTGGGTGACCACCACGGACCGGTAGACCGGGTCCGGCTGGAGGTCTCGACGGGGAGCGGGTCCCTTGCGCGGCATCTCAGCCCCTCTTCGCGCCGTAGCGACTACGGGCCTGCTTGCGGTTGGCGACGCCGCTCGCGTCGAGCGCGCCACGCACGATCTTGTACCGGACCCCCGGGAGGTCCTTCACCCGGCCGCCGCGGACGAGGACGATCGAGTGCTCCTGGAGGTTGTGGCCGACACCCGGGATGTAGGCCGTGACCTCGATCCCGCTGCTGAGACGCACCCGGGCGACCTTGCGGAGCGCCGAGTTCGGCTTCTTCGGGGTGGTGGTGAAGACGCGCGTGCACACGCCACGGCGCTGGGGCGAGCCCTTGAGCGCCGGGGTCTTCGACTTGTCGATCTTGGTCTCCCGGCCCTTGCGGACCAACTGGGCGATGGTGGGCACAGGTCTCCCGAAGTGATTCGTTCTCGTACGCGGTGCCCGCCGGCGGCTGCCGGCGGACGGGGGCTTGCGGACCGTGGTCACCCGCCCGGGAGGACGGGCGAGAACAGCCGGGCGGCAAGGATACGGGCGGGGTCGGCGCCGGGGCAAACCCCCGGGGCCGACCCGACCCGGTCGGTCTAGACGCCGGCGGCGGTCTCCCCCGGCTCCTCGCCCTCGGCCACGGCCTCGGCGGCCGCCGTGATGTCGGCCACCGCCGCATCGAGGGCCGCGGCGATCTCGGGGTCCGGGCTCGAGGTCTGGAGCCACGAGATCTCCTCGACCCCGCCGCTCTGACCCTCGTGGGCCGAGGTGAGGTACTCGAGGAGGCCCTCGGTGTCCGAGGAGTAGTACGGCATGGGCTCGTAGTCCGGGGCCTCGGTCCCGATCTCCCGGTAGACGGGCATGCCCGTACCGGCCGGGATGAGCTTGCCGATGATGACGTTCTCCTTGAGACCCTCGAGCCCGTCCTCGCGACCCTCGATCGCGGCCTCGGTGAGGACACGCGTCGTCTCCTGGAAGGAGGCGGCCGAGAGCCAGGAGTCGGTGGCCAGGGAGGCCTTCGTGATGCCCATGAGCTCGGGGCGACCCTCCGCGGGGCGCTTGCCCTGGTTCACGAGCTCCCGGTTGGCGTCCGCGTAGCGGCGGGCGTCGACCTTCTCCCCGGGGAGGA
>JALRDW010000022.1 GCA_023262065.1 Acidimicrobiia bacterium
CTCGATGCCGTCGCGCACGATGACCGCGGTCTCGTACGCGAACGCCGGGTCGTAGGCGCGCAGGTTCGGAACGACCGAGGCGAGCACGTGGCTGTGTCCGTCGTTGTGCTGGAGGCCCTCGCCCGCCAGCGTCGTGCGCCCGGCGGTGGCCCCGAGGAGGAACCCGCGACCGAGTTGGTCACCGAACGCCCAGATGAGGTCCCCCACCCGCTGGAACCCGAACATCGAGTAGAAGGTGAAGAAGGGGATGAGCGGGGTGCCCCAGGTCGAATACGCCGTGCCGGCGGCGGTGAACATGGCGAGCGCCCCGGCCTCGTTGATGCCCTCCTCGAGGACCTGCCCGTCGTTCGCCTCCCGGTAGGCGAGCAGCAGGCTCGCATCCACCGGTTCGTACCGCTGGCCACCCGGCGCGTAGATGCGGTACTCCCGGAACAGCGCGTCCATCCCGAAGGTCCTCGCCTCGTCCGGGATGATCGGGACGACCCGTGCGCCGATCTCCGGATCCGCGAGCAGCCCGCGGAGCAGGCGGGTGAACGCGGTCGTGGTGCTCGCGGTGGCTCGTCCACCCGACCCTGCGGCGAACTCCTCGAACGCGGCCGGCGCCGGGCGGCCGAGCGTCCCGGAGTGGGGGCGTCGCGCCGGGACCGGACCCCCGAGGGCCCGCCGACGCTCCTGCAGGTACGCGAACTCCTCGCTGTCGGGTGCGAACCGGAAGAAGGGCGGGATCCCGTCGGCCAGGTCGGCGTCCGAGATCGGCAGGTCGAGGCGATCCCGGAACGCCACGAGGTCGGGCGTCGACATCTTCTTGATCTGGTGCGTCGCGTTCCGGGCCTCGATGTCGGATCCGAGCGCCCACCCCTTCACCGTCTTGGCGAGGATCACCGTGGGCTGACCCCGATGCGCCACCGCCGCCGTGAACGCGTTGAGGATCTTCACGTCATCGTGCCCGCCCCGTGGGAGCCGCTGCAGGTCCTCGTCGCTCAGGTGGGCGACCAGCGCGGCGAGCCGCGGATCGGTGCCGAAGAAGTGCTCACGGATGTAGGCGCCTCGCTCCACCGAGTACTTCTGGAACTCACCGTCGACCACCTCGTTCATGCGGTCGACGAGCACCCCGTCCACGTCGGCGGCGAGCAGCGGGTCCCAACCCGAGCCCCAGACCAGCTTGATGACGTTCCACCCCGCGCCGCCGAAGATCGCCTCGTGCTCCTGGATGATCTTGGCGTTGCCCCGGACCGGACCGTCGAGCCGTTGCAGGTTGCAGTTGACGACGAAGATGAGGTTGTCGAGCCGCTCCCGGGCCGCGATCGCAAGACCCGCGAGCGACTCCGGCTCGTCCATCTCGCCGTCCCCGACGAAGCACCAGACCCGCGCCGCCCTCGTGTCGAGGATTCCCCGGTGCGCGAGGTAGCGGTTGCAGCGGGCCTGCGCGACCGCATTGAGCGGACCGAGACCCATCGAGACGGTCGGGAACTGCCAGAAGTCCGGCATGCGGCGGGGGTGCGGGTACGACGGCAGGCCGTGCCCTGAGATCTGCCGACGGAACCCCTCGAGACGGTCCTCGTCGAATCGTCGCTCGACGAATGCCCGCGAGTAGATGCCCGGTGCCGAGTGACCCTGGAAGTAGATCTGGTCCCCACCCCCCGGCGCGTCCGGGCCCCGGAAGAAGTGGTTGAAGCCGACCTCGTAGAGCGATGCGGCCGAGGAGTAGGTGGAGAGGTGCCCACCGATCCCGTCGTGGAGACGGTTGGCCCGGTCGACCATCGCGACGGCGTTCCAACGCACCGCCCGCCGGATGCGACGTTCGATCGCCACGTCCCCCGGGTACGGGATCTCGTCCTCGGCGGGGATCGTGTTCACGTACGGCGTCGTCCGGACCGACCCGACGTCGATGCCGAGGTCGTGTGCACGGTCGAGGAGCCGGTGGAGGAGGTAACGGGCCCGGCTCGTCCCGCGACCGGCCACGATCGCGTCGAGGGACTCCACCCACTCGGCGGACTCCTCCGGATCCGGATCCGGCAACTGGTGCACGAAGTCGTCACGGTCCACCCGGGCCTCCTCGCCGTTCAGGCTAGGGCGCCCGGGCGCCCTGCGCCGGGGCCGACCGGCGCGGGACCGGGCCCGTCCGCCGGGCGGACCCGCGTGGTCGGGATCCACACCTCTGTGGATCCCGCCCCGCCGGGGAGCCGGTAGCGTTCCGGCAGCAATCGGTCGTCCGTCACCCCGGGGAGCCCCGTGTCCAACCTCAGCGCTCGAGCCCCGCGAACGCACCCCGCACCCGTCGACCGTTCCGAGGTCGGCGCCACCGCGGTCGAGTACGCCATCATCGTGTCACTGATCGCAGGCGTGATCATCGTGGTCGTCACGCTGCTCGGACTCGCCACGCGCGAGAACTTCACCGTCCTGACCGATCTGCTGCCGTGAACCGGGTGGCGGTGCCCGCCGCCACCGGTCCGGAGACCCGGACGTGCAGAGGCCCGGCCACAGGGCCGGGCCTCCTCGCGTTCTCCGATCGCGGCTCCCACGGTCCGACCCTCGGGTGGACCCGTCGCGGTGGGCGATAGAGGACTTGAACCTCTGGCCCCTTCCGTGTCAAGGAAGTGCTCTACCTCTGAGCTAATCGCCCGCGGGGGCGGGACGATAGCAGCGGGCCGGGGCGATCCCCCGGGCCGGGTCGGCCGGCGGACCTCCGCCGAACTCCCCCTCAACCCGTCCGGAGGACCGTCCGATAGGTCCTCGTGCCCGGAGGGACCGGGCAAGATGACGTCGGGACAGGAGGGGCAGGTGGACGGCGACGCGGCTCCGGCGACGCACGGAGCGGAACAGTGGACGGGCCGCTACCGCGGCCCGGATCGTCGCGAGTCGATGGCCGCGGTGGATCCCTTCCCGCTCGGCCTCCCCCTGGCCGCGGTCCTCATCGTCGGGCTCGTCACCTCGTTCGTGCTGCGGTGGGCCCCCGGCACCGAGACCGCGCTCGGCGCGGCGGGCACCGTGGCGCGCATCATCCTCGCCGTGGCCGGACTGGCCGCGGTGCTCCGTTGGCGCCTCGACCGCATGAGCCGTTCGTACTGGTACGGCCTCGCAGCGCTCGCCGGCGCGCTCCCACTCCTCGCGGTCACCGCCGCCGACGATGCGATCGACGCCGTGACCTACGCCTGGTACGTCGTGACGATCCCGCTGGTCTGGCGCGGCAACGTGGCGCCGGAGGTCGATGCCTCACTGCGGCTCGCCCGCACGATCGGGTGGGCCGTGCTCCTCGCCGCCGGTGCGGTGGTGGTCGGAGCGGTCGACCGGACCCACACGCTCGCCCTGCTCCTGGTGGCGGCACCACTCCTCGGGCTCACCACCGACCTCCTCCTCCGGTACCGGCGCGGATCGACGGCGAACGGTCGGTGGTACGCACCCACGCTGCTCGCCACGGCCCTCGCCCCACTCGTCGGTGTCGCGTCCGGCACCGCCGCCCATGAGTACGGTGCCTCCGGGCCCATGCTGCTCGTGGCGGCAGGGGTCGCGTTCACCGGTTCGATCGCCGAGCTCCACTACGCCGCCGCCCGCCACCAGGGGCTCGTGCTGGCAGCGACCATCGCGCGGGACGACGCGGTCGAACAGCGGTCGCGGCAGGAGGCCGAGACGGCGGACCGCCTCCACGAGGTGCGTTCCCGGGTCGCGGCGATCGAGGGCGGCGTGTCGGTCATGCGGCCGCCGGAGGAGCACGAGACACTCTCGGACGCCGTGCGGCAGGAGATCGAACGGCTTCGCAAGCTCGTCGCCCCGAGCCCCCGCGACGAGGCGGGCCCGTTCAACGTGCTCGACGCCCTGCGCCCGACACTGGTCGTCGCGGCTTCCTCATGGCCCGTCGACTTCTCGGTCCCCGAGGACCTCATGGCGATCGGACGTTCGGACGACCTGGCGCAGGTCGTGCACGGACTCATCCACAACGCCTCGAAGTACGCCCCGGGATCACCGATCGAGGTGACGGCAACGGTCGACGGGGCGCACGTCCTCGTCCATGTCGACGACCACGGGGCCGGGGTGCCCCGGGGCGAGCGTGACCTCATCTTCGAACGGGGTTGGCGCCGAGCCGGCGAGGGCCCGACGGGCGGTTACGGACTCGGACTCGCGATCGCCCGGGAACTCATGACGAGCGTCGACGGCGATCTCTGGGTCGCACCGCGTCCGGGGGGCGGCGCCCGGTTCACCGCGAGCCTGCCCGCGTGGGCGGGCCTCGCCTCGGTCGACGGTGCGGCGCACCGACCCGGATCGACCGAGACCCCGGCGCTCACCGATGAGGATCGAGCCCTGGCCCGTCAACGCCTCCGCCGCTCCGAGGGGACCTCATGACCACGAACGAAACCCGCGAGAACTCCGGCCTCGTGATCGTCGACGACCACGAACTGCTCGCCCAGTCCCTCGCACTGGCCTTCAGCCGGGACGGCATCGACGCATCGGTCCTCGTGCCGACGACCGATGCCGCCATCCTCGACGCGGTGGCCGACGCCCGACCGGCGCTCGTCCTCCTCGACCTCATGCTGGGCGCCATCGGGGCGTCGCTGCCGCTCATCGATCCGATCCGGTCCCTTGGGGCCGACGTCGTCATCATGACGGGCGAGGAGAACCCGATCGCGTGGGCGGAGTGCTTCGAAGCCGGGGCGGCCGACGTCGTGAGCAAGTCGGAGGCCTTCGAGACCCTCGTCGATCGGATCAGCGCGATCGCCGTCGGCCGCAGCGTGCACACCGAGGCCCGGCGCGCCGAGTACCTCACACTGCTCCGCGAGCACCGCCTCACGGAGACGGTCCGGCTCGAGCCGTTCGAACGGCTCACCGCCCGCGAACGGGAGGTCCTCGCCTACCTGCTCGAGGGCGTGGCGGCGGAGGAGATCGCCGATCGCACCTTCGTCGCACTGGCGACCGTGCGGAGCCACATCCGCGCCATCCTCACGAAGCTCGGCGTGAACTCGCAGCTCGCCGCGGTCGCCGCGGCTCGTCACGCCGGGTGGGTTCCCCCGCGGCTCGACGACCTGTCGACCCGCTGATCCGCGCCCGGGACGCGGCCTCGAACCCGACGAAACGTCACGGATGCGACGCTTCGACCCCCGCCCGGTTCCGCATATCCACAATTTTGGGCATGGGCGATGCCCCCCCAGCGGCCATGATGAGCGTCGCCACCGCTCCATGCTGTGGCGCTTCCCCAGAGGACCTTCGTCAGGAGCACCCACATGGACCGCACGACCGAGCTCTACATCAAGTCCCGCAACGCCATCGCCGCCAGGGCCGCGGCCGAGGACGGTGCGACCGCCGTCGAGTACGGCCTCATCGTCGCCCTCATCGCGGCGATCATCGTCGCCGTGGTCGCCGTCCTCGGCGAGAGCATCCGCGACGCGTTCCAGACCGTCGTCGACGAGCTCTGATCCACGCACCCTCCGGGGTGTGGACTTCGGCGGGGCGCCGGGCCGGTACGATGCCGGACCGGCGCCCCTCGCCGTTTCCGGGTTCGGGCGGGGGAACGACCCGCCACACGGTCCGGCCCGACGGCCGGACCCGGACCCGGCGGTGCGGCACGATCGGCGCCCACCGGACCATCCGAACGACGGCATGAAGGGCGAGCAGGTGGACGCACGGCTCCGGGAACGAGGCGCTTCGGCGGTCGAGTTCGCCATCCTCGTGCCCGTGCTCGTCATGATCGTCTTCGGCATCGTCTACTTCTCGATCTACTTCAACGCGGCGCAGGGGACCCAAGCCGCCGCACGCGAGGGGGCACGGCTGGCCTCACTGCGCGGGACGAGCGCCAACGCGGCGTGCCTCGCGGCGAGGGACGCGCTCGCCGGTGTCTCGGTGGACGAGGGTTCGGCGACCTTCGGCGTGGCAGCCGGCGCTGCTCCCACCTCCTTCTCCTCGTCGTGCTCGGGTTCGAGCACCTCCGCCTATCCGTGTGTCAGCGGGACCGGCAACGTGTTCGTCACCGTGAGAGCGGACGTCACCTTCGCCGTGCCGTTCGTGCTGTCCGGCGCCCAGACGGTCTCGTCCACTGCGAGGTTCCGATGCGAATGACCCCGACTCGTCGTGACGCCGCCGACCGCGGCGCGGTCGCCGTGCTCGTCGCCATCATGAGCGTCCTCCTCGTCATCTGCATCGCGTTCGCCGTCGACCTCGGCTACGCCTGGCAGGTGAAGCGCTCGATGGTGAAGGCAACCGATGCCGCCGCACTCGCGGCGGCCCGTCAGGCCCGCGACGAGTCGGTCGCCGGGCAGACGCTCGGGTCGGGCTCGTGCGCGCCGGCCGCCGTGGCGGCCTCGGCGACGAGCGCGTTGGGGGCGAACCGCTCCGACGCGACGATGGACTTCTGCGCCATCGCCAACTCCTCGGCCCGCAAGCGCGGCGTCGTGACGGTGCGGGCCACCACCGAGGCCCAGATGTCGTTCTCCCGGATCATCGGGTTCGACGAGGTGACCGTGCGCTCCTCGACCTCGGCGCTCTGGGAGCAGGCCCGCCTCCTGCCCTTCGCGGCATGCGCGGTGAAGGGGAACAGCAGCGCCGCCGACTGGGCCGAGGACCCCTCGAGTCCGGTCAGCACGGTCCTCCAGGCGAGTTCGTCCGACACCTCCACGATGTGTTCGGGCGGCAAGAGCGGTGCGTTCGGGGTCATCGACCTCGACAGCCGGCCGAACTCGGCGACGAACTTCACGGCCTGCCGCACCGACGACGTCGCGATCGGCGAGGACGTCGAGGAGTGGTTCGACGAGGGCTACGACGGCAACATCCCGATCGATGCGTACCGATGCGCCACGGTCGGCCAGTACTACGGATCGGCCTCGGTGAACGTCGATCGGGCGATCTGCCTCATCCCCCGGGGGTCGCTCGTGGCCCTGCCCGTGGTGACGGAGACGCCCCGCAAGCAGTCCTCGGCGAGCAGCAAGCAGTGGATCGTGCGGATCTCCGGGTTCGCGCTCACCCGGTTCGATAACTCCACCGGTAACAACGGCACCGACCTCTGCAGCGAGTACCGGAACGCGGCCAGTGCCGCGCGCCGGGATCGCACACCGGACCGGCCCCTGCGGGCCCGACCGATCGTCATGCGTCCACGCGCCGCGATCGGCGACGTGTCCATCGCACAGACCGGCACCTGGCCGGCCTCGGTGACGCTCAACACATCCACCACGTTGACGGTC
>JALRDW010000029.1 GCA_023262065.1 Acidimicrobiia bacterium
TTTCTTCTACCCCGATGCGGCCTGTCAGGCGGCCAAGGGCGAAAAGTGCCGCGCGCAGCGCCTCGGCGGT
This sequence comes from Acidimicrobiia bacterium, assembly GCA_023262065.1. Lineage (GTDB taxonomy): Bacteria > Actinomycetota > Acidimicrobiia > IMCC26256 > IMCC26256 > IMCC26256. The sequence continues at coordinate 71 of JALRDW010000029.1, forward strand.
CAGTTCAGGAAGGGTCGCTTTCTCGGCCTCAGCCAGCAGCGCCACTGCTTCCGTCAATGCCGCGCGATGGCGAGGCCGGGTGAGTTGACTGCCCTGCCCGGCCCCCGTCAGATGAAGCGCGGCTTCCGCAAGCCGTTGGCGCAAGGCAGCAAGACCCGTCCCGTCTCGGGCAGAGACCGCCAGCGCTGCAGTGCCACCTATATTGTCAGGCGCCGGGGGCCAGAGCCCGCAGGACCCGCATCGTGTCCTCGGGTCCGGCGAGGACCATCGGCGCCGGGGTGGTGACGCCGTTGGCCGCGTACCGGCGCACGTGCGCCGCGCACTCCTCGGGGGAGCCGTGCACGATGAGGTCGTCGATGACCTCGTCGGGGATCGACGCGGTCGCCCGCTTGCGGTCGCCCGCTCGCCACGCGTCCCACATGTCGCGCAGTGCCTCGCCACGTCCGATCCACTCGTGGAACGCGGCGTACACGGGCACGTTGAGGTACTCGGCGATGAGGCGGGTGCCGAGGTGACGCACGGCCTCCCGGTCCTCGGAGGGCATGACGAAGATGCGGGCGGCGACCTCCTTGCCCTCACCGACGATGGGGGCGACCTTGCGGACGTCCTCGGCCGACAGCCAGTTCACGATCGCGCCGTCGCCCTCCCGGCCGGCGAGCCGCAGCATCCCCTCGCGCAGTGCACCGACCAGGATCGGCGGTTGCTCGGCGACGCGCACCCCGAGTCGGAAGCCGTCGACCGAGAAGGTGTCGTACTCCGCCGTGACCTTCTCGCCGGCCAGCGCGGCGCGCAGGAATCGGATCGTGTCGCGGGTCCGCTGGTACGGCTGGTCGAACGGGATGTCGTTCCACCGCTGCACGATCACGTTCGATGACGTGCCGATCCCGACCGCGACCCGCCCGGGCGCGGCCTCGCACAGCGTGGCGATGCTCTGGGCGAGCAGCGCGGGACCCCGCGTGTACACGGGGATCACGGCCTGGCCGAGTCGGAGCTGCGGGGTCCACGCCGCGGTGAGGGCCAGCGGGGTGAACGCGTCGTGCGCGCCGGCCTCGCTGGACCACACGTCGGTGAACCCGAGTTCGGCGATCTCCTCGACGTACCGACGGTGGTCGGCGAGGGACACCCCCATCAGGGGGATCGTGACGCCCCAGCGCTGCTCGGCCATGGTGGTCCTCCCGGATCAGGGCTTCGGCACGCGGTCGGTGCGTGGCCGGATGACTCGCGGCTCGTCCCGGATCTGCCGGACGATCGCGGACTGACTGGCGGATCCGAGCAGCACGCCGTCCTCGGACCACAGGTGCACCAGGCCGTGCCCGAACCCGTGGCCGACGGCGTGGATGCGGATGTCGGCGAGGATCCACTCGGTCGGGGTGCGCGAGGTGATGCGCAGCGTGTTGTCGAGGCTGTTGCCGCCGGCGTGCACCCCGAGGGCCTGGGAGATGCCGAACGGCACGTAGTCGCCGACGATCGCCAGCGCGGCCGCGGAGTTCTCGAGGAACTCGGGCAGGCGGACCCACAGTGCGGAACGCCCCGAGCCGGGTCGGCCGTCGAAGTCCTCCCACGGCTTGGCGTCGGCGAGGCGCATGTCGATCCGGTCGCTGATGGTGCCCCGCATGTGCTCGGGGATCTCCCGGTCGCGGCACTCGCTCCAGTGCGGCAGGTGGGTCGGGCGCTCCGCCCACTCGCCCGTGAACGGCACGTCCCGCTCGCCGAGCGCGGCGTTCACGGTGAAGATCTCGCGGCCCTCGACCCGACCGACCGCCCGGGCCTGGCTGACCTGGTGGCCCCGCACGACCTCCTCCACGGCGAGCACGACCTCGGAGGGCGGCGTGGCGAACTCGAGGAACTGGGCGGTCGCCCACACGGTCGGTCGGCCCGTGTGCGCCTCGAGCGCGGTGATCGACGCGCCGAGCCCGGCCCCGCCGAAGAGCGCGCCGATGCCCGAGCAGAGGTTCCGGACGACGTCGAAGCGCCACTCGGTCGGTGTGGCCCCGGGCCGCAGGCCGTAGAAGGTGACGTCGTCCACGGCGGGCGAGCCTACGGCACGCCGCGCGCCGGACCCCGGGCCGGAGCGCTCCATGGAATGGGCCGGTGCGCCCCGTGGTTCAATCGGGGGATGTGGCCCGGGCGATCCGACCCGGGTTCCGGCGACCCGCCCGAGGCACGACGATGACGATCCGATCCGGCCAGTACGTGATCCCGGCGATGCACGCGGTCGAGGGCGCGGGCTTCCACGTGCGCCGGCCGTTCCCGACCCCGAACCTCCCGATGGTCGACCCGTTCCTGCTGCTCGACCACATGGGACCCCAGGAGCACGCACCCGGGCGCGCCGAGGGTGCCCCGGACCACCCGCACCGCGGGTTCGAGACGGTGTCCTACATCCTCGAGGGTGCGTTCGAGCATGAGGACTCCGTGGGCAACGCGGGCCGGATCGGTCCCGGCGCCGTGCAGTGGATGACCGCCGGCTCCGGTGTCGTGCACTCCGAGATGCCGGCGACCGAGATCCGCACGGACGGCGGCACGCTCCACGGGTTCCAGGTGTGGGTGAACCTGCCGGCGGCGGCCAAGATGATCCCGCCGAAGTACCAGGACGTGCTCGCCCGCGACATCCCCGAGGTCGTGACCGACGACGGCCGGGTGACCGTGCGGGTCATCGCGGGCGACTACGACGGTACGGTCGCGGCGGCGCGGACGCACACGCCGATCGCCTACTGGCACGTCCGACTGGCCGCCGGTGCCTCGTTCCGGGGCGCACTCCCACCGGAGTGGAACGCGATGGTCTACGTGATCCGAGGTGAGGTCGCGGTGGGTGAGGCGGTGGCCCGCGAGGCGGACCTGGTGCTGCTCGCGCCGGACGGCGACGAGGTTGCGGTGGGCACGGGCGGTGACGATGCCGAGGTGCTCGTGCTCGCCGGCCTGCCGATCCGCGAACCGGTGGCCCGCTACGGTCCGTTCGTCATGAACACCCGCGAGGAGATCATCGAGGCGTTCGAGGACTACCAGGCCGGTCGCATGGGGGCCATCACCCGCTGAGCCCACGGGCCGGCCGCCCGGGGGCGTGCCAGACTCGGGCCCATGGCCGCGCCCCGTCCCCGTACGACCGAGGTCCTCGTCGAGGGCCTGCGGTTCCCGGAGGGTCCGCGCTGGCACGGTCACCTCCTGTTCGTGAGCGACATGCACGCCGGTCGGATCCTGACCGTGTCCGAGCGCGGCGAGGTTGCGGCTTTCGCCGAGATCCCGGGGCAGCCGTCCGGGCTGGGCTGGGATCCCGACGGTCACCTCATGGTCGTGTCGATGCTCGACCGCAGGGTCCTGAAGTTCCACACCGACGGCCCACACGAGTTCGCCGACCTCTCCGGACTCGCGCCCCACCACTGCAACGACATGGTGGTGGACGCGCAGGGCGGGGCCTACGTCGGCAACTTCGGCTTCGACCTCGACGGCGGGGCCGACCCGGTGCCGACCGTGCTGCTGCGGGTCGCACCCGACGGCGCGGTGTCGGTCGCAGCCACCGAGGTCCGGTTCCCGAACGGCAGCGTCATCACCCCCGACGGCCGAACGCTCATCGTCGGCGAGACCTTCGGCGGGTGCCTCACGGCCTGGGACATCGCCGCCGACGGCACACTCACGGACCGGCGGGTCTGGGCCGATCTCGAGGGTGCGGTGCCCGACGGCATCTGCCTCGACGCCGAGGGTGCGGTCTGGTCCGCGTGTCCGATCTCGGGCCGGGTGTTGCGGGTGCTCGAGGGGGGCGAGGTCACCGATGTGGTCACCGTCGACCGGCGCGGCGCGTACGCGTGCATGCTCGGCGGCGCGGATCGGCGGACGCTGTTCGTGTGCAGTGCGGACGCGAGCGATCCGGCCCGGACCGGTGAGCGTCGGGGCGCGATCGAGACCGTGCGGGTCGAGGTACCGGGGGCCGGCCGGCCCTGACCGGTGCGGGAGGTCTACTCCGGCCGCGCGTAATCGGTGCCGTCGTAGAGCTCGGTGATGACCGGCTTGGTGTCCCCGTCGATCTCGTCGATGCGGGCGTGCGCGAGGCGCGGGCCCATGCCGTCGGGGAAGACCCAGAACCGGTCGGCCCGCACCGCGTCGAACACGGCGGCCGCCGCTGTCGACGGCGGGATGCCGGCGGCGAGCAGGCCGCGGCTGACCTCGCGCATGTCGTCGCCCCCCTCCGGGGCGGCCGGCGGGGTCCCGAGGTGGGCCGGCCAGTTGCGGTCCGAGTCAGCGATCGCGGTGTCGACCCAGCCCGGGCACAGCACTGAGACGCCGAGCCCGGGTCCGAACATCCCGAGCTCGATGCACAGCGCCTCGCTGATGGCGACGACCGCGTGTTTCGTCGCCGCGTACGGCGCCACGAACGGGAGCGTCTTGAGGCCGGCCGAGGATGCGGTGTTCACGATGTGCCCCTCGCCCTGGGCGATCATCCGCGGGACGAACGCGCGCAGGCCGTAGACGACCGACCAGAGGTTCACGCCGAAGGTCCACTGCCACGCGTTGTCCGGGATCTCCCAGGACGGGCCACCGCCCCCGGACACCCCGGCGTTCTGGCACAGGAGGTGCACCGCTCCGAACTCGGCGAACGCGGCGTCGGCGAGGCGCGCGACCGCGGGCTCGTCGGCCACATCGGTGACGACGTCGAGGACGCGGGCGCCGCTGGCCCGTACCTCGGCCGCAGCCGCCGCGAGGGCCGGTGCCTCGACGTCGGCCATGACGACCGCCATGCCCTCAGCCGCCGCTCGGTCACTGAGCGCCCGGCCGATCCCGCTGGCGGCGCCGGTGAC
>JALRDW010000130.1 GCA_023262065.1 Acidimicrobiia bacterium
CTGCCTCGCCTTCCAGCGGTATGCCTGAAACCATGACCAGCACCATTATGGCCGGCAAGCGAGGCCTCATCATGGGCGTCGCCAATGACCACTCGATCGCCTGGGGCATCGCCTCGATGCTGCATCGCCACGGGGCGCAGCTGCCGCGGCCCGGGCCGAGACGGCCTCGAGGTCGGTGGTCGTCCCGAGCCGCGGGCCGTCGAGGCAGGAGATCGCGACGAACGCCCCCCATGACGGGTCGTACCGCCCACGATCGCGGCGCCCCACGTAGTCGTCCGACGCGGCGAGGATGATGGTCGGATCGTCGTCCCCGAGCGCATCGAGTCCCTCGGCCAGCGTCCGGTACCCCGCCTCGCCCGAGTAGAGGAACGAGGCCACGCCGAGATCCATCTGGGTCGGACCGAACCGTCGGCCGTCGGCCCGGATCGGTGTCGCGTCGATCCGGTCGCGCAGGCGTCCGTACGCGGCGGCGCTCGCGCCGTCCCCGAATCCACAGGTCCGCCGTCCGTCGCACCATGCGAAGAACCGTGCCAGACCGGCATCGAACCCCTGGGCCTGCTGGATGAGCGATGCCTCGGGCGGGACGGTCGGATCGACCGCCCCGTCGAGCACCATGGCCCGGACCCGGGTCGGGTACCGGCTCGCGTACAACGATCCGAGCAGGGTGCCGTAGGAGTACCCGAGGAAGCTGATCCGGCGCTCGCCGAGCGCGACCCGGATGCGCTCCATGTCGCCGACGGTGTCCTGGGACGACACGTGGTCGAGGAGGGCCCCCGAACGCTGCGCACAGGTGCGCGCGAACCGGGCCGATGCCCGTTCGAGCGCGGCGCGCTCCGAGGCGTCGTCGGGCGCGGTGTCGGGTGCGAAGAGGTAGTCGAGGCGCGACCCGCAGTCGACCGCGGTCGAGGCACCGGTCCCCCGCGGGTCCCAGCCCACGAGATCGAAGGCCCGCCGCACCCGGCGCGGCAGCACCGAGGACAGGTAGCGCGTGGCGTCGATCCCCGACGCCCCCGGACCGCCCGGGTTGATGAGCAGGACGCCCTTCCGGGCGCGGGCCGAGGTCGCCTCGGATCGGAACAGTGCCAGCCGGATCCGCCGCCCACCGGGCTTCGCCGGGTCCAGCGGGACCGCGAGCGTGCCGCACTCGCCGCCCGTGCAGGACCGCCACGAGATCGCGGGCGCCGCACCGGCGGACCGCGGGGTCGGTCCATCCACGACGCCGACCGCCGCGGCGACGACCGCGAGGGCGAGCAGCACGACGACCGGACGACGGATCCGCATCGACGCAATCTCCCACACGACCGCCGCCGGTGCGTGGCGGCCCGGGCGATACGGTGCGCCCATGGTCGAAATGCTCCTCATCGCCGGGACCCGCCGGCCCGCTGCGTCGGGCCGCACCTTCGAGGTGCTCGAACCGGCCACCGGCTCGGTGCTCGCCGAGGTCGCCGAGGCGGGCGCCGCCGACATCGACGCCGCGCTCGATGCCGCGACCCGGGCCTTCGCCGGGCCGTGGCCGCGCACCCCTGCGACCGAACGGGGGCGCGTGCTCGCCCGCGTCGCCGCCGGCATCCGGGCCCGGGCCGAGGAGTTCGCGGTCCTGGAGGCACGCAACGCCGGCAAGCCGATCGGCGACGCCCGGTGGGAGGTCGAGGCGGCGGCGAGCACCTTCGAGTACTTCGCCGGCGCGGCGAACAAGCACCTCGGCGCGGTCATCCCGGTGTCCGAACCCGGCCTCGACGTCGTGCTGCGGGAGCCCGTGGGGGTCTGCGCCCTCATCGTCCCGTGGAACTTCCCACTGCTCATCACGTCGTGGAAGACCGCTCCCGCCCTCGCCGCCGGGAACCCGATCGTCATCAAGCCCGCCTCCCTCACCCCGCTCACCGCGCTGCTCCTCGGTGAGGTGCTCATCGATGCCGGGGTCCCGGGCGACGCGGTGTCGGTGCTCCCCGGACCCGGACGCTCGATCGGGGACGGCCTCACGGGTGATCCCCGCGTCGCCAAGATCTCGTTCACCGGCGAGACCGCGACCGGCGCGCACATCCTGCGCACCTCGAGCGACAACATCGCCCGTGTCTCGCTCGAGCTCGGCGGCAAGAGTGCCAGCGTCGTGTTCGCCGACGCCGACTGGGAACGGGCCGCCGACGAGACCGTGATGGCGGTGTTCGGCAACACCGGCCAGGACTGCTGCGCCCGCAGCCGCATCCTGGTCCAGGCGTCGATCCACGACGAGTTCGTGGCCCGGTTCGCCGCCGCCACCGCCGCCCGGACCGTCGGGGCACCCCTCGACGAGACCACCGAACTCGGTCCGATGATCTCCGCGCGTCAGCGGGAGATCGCGCTGGAGTACATCGGCCTCGGAACCGCGGCCGGCGCCGAACTCGTCACGGGTGGCGGGGTGCCCGCCGGGTGCGACCCGCACGGGTTCTTCCTGTCCCCTGCCGTCCTCGCCGGGGTCGACAACTCGATGCGGGTCGCACGCGAGGAGATCTTCGGACCGGTCGCCAGCATCATCCCGTTCCGCGACGAGGGCGAGGCGATCGACATCGCGAACGACACGCCGTACGGACTCTCCGGTTCGCTCTGGACCCGCGACCTCGGCCGCGGCATCCGGGTGGCCCGGGCGCTGCGCACCGGCGTGCTCAGCGTGAACTCGAACAAGAGCGTGCGCACCGAGACGCCGTTCGGCGGGTACAAGCACAGCGGCTTGGGGCGCGAGCTCGGCCCCCAGGCCATGGACCACTACACCGAGATCAAGAACGTCTTCTTCAGCTCCGAGTGACCGGACCCTCAGTCGCCGAACGCGGCGCCGAGATCCGTGAGGAACGGGGCGACGTCGGCCGGGCCGGCGAGGAACCGGCCGAGCGCGACCGACACCGTCGTGACGCCGAGTTCCCCGAGCTCATCGGCCCGCGCGCGGGTGGCGTCGAGATCGACGCGACCATCGGCGTCGAGCGCGACGGGGAGTCCCGCCCGGACCCCGATACAGGCGGGGTCCCGACCGACCTCGCCGCAGGCCGCGCTGAGGTTCCCGATCCCCTCGACGAGCACCTCGTCCGGGGTGACGCCGACGGGCAGCCAGCCGTCGCCGAGCGTTGCGATCCGACGGGCGGTCCGCAACGACGCATCGCCCCCGAACCAGACGGGCACCCGCGCCTGCACGGGCCGCGGTTCGCACCAGAGATCGGCGAACGAGACGGTGTCCGAGGTGAACGACACCGGTGGCTCCTGCTCCCAGAGCGCACGGCATGCCCGCACCTGATCGTCCATCCGCGCGGTGCGGCCGACGAACGGTGCGCCCGGTTCGGTGAACTCCTCCCGTTGCCACCCGCTGCCGATGCCGAGATCGACCCGACCGTGCGACAGCACGTCGAGGGTGGCGATCGACTTCGCGAGGAGCAGCGCGCCGCGCAGCGGACCCACGAGCACGCCGGTTCCGAGCCGCACCCGCGAGGTCACCGCCGCGACCGCCGACAGGGTCGCGATCGGCTCGAGCCACGGCTCCTCGGGTGGGTACGGGAACGTCGGTGCGAACGGGTAGCGGTCGGTGCGGGTGCCGATGGCGAGGTGATCCGGCAGCACGATCTGGTGGATCCCGGCGGCGTCGGCCACCCGAGCCGCGTCGACGACCCGGGCGAGGTCGGCCCCGAAGAGCCGTGAGAGTCCCGAGATCGTCACCGAGACCTGCACCGGGCCGTCCCCCACCGTCATCCGCGGGCCCACCCGTGCGGGGCCCACCCGTCGCCGCCGACCCGCATGGTCGCCTAGCGTGCGGCGGCGATCCTAGGAGGGACGACACGTGACCGGAACCGGCGGGCGACTCGACGGCAAGGTGGCACTCATCACGGGCGCCGGCAACGGCATGGGTCGCGAGGCGGGGGTGCTGTTCGCCCGAGAGGGCGCGCGGGTCGTCGCCGCGGACTGGAACCTGGAGGGAGCACGCGAGACCGTGGCCCGCATCGAGGCGGCCGGCGGCGCGGCCCTCGCCGTGAAGGTCGACGTGGCCGACGAGACCCAGGTCGAGGCGATGATCGCCGCCACGGACACCCACTTCGGCGCGCTCCACGTGCTCTACAACAACGCGGGCATCTTCCCGGCCGACGACGGCGGTCCGACCGAGACCCCGGTCGCCACCTGGGACCGCGTCATGGAGGTCAATCTCAAGGGCGTGTGGCTCGGCTGCCGCCACGGCATCCCGCTCATGCTCCGCTCGGGCGGCGGCTCGATCGTCAACGTCGCCTCCTTCGTGGCGCTCATGGGCGCGGCGACCTCGCAGATCGCCTACACCGCCTCCAAGGGCGGCGTACTCTCCATGACCCGCGAGATCGCCGTCGAGTACGCCCGCCAGGGGATCCGGGCCAACTCCCTGTGCCCGGGACCGATCGACACCCCGCTGCTGGCCGAGTTGCTCTCGGACCCCGAGCGCCGGGCCCGCCGTCTCGTCCACATCCCGATGGGCCGCCTCGGCCAAGCCGAGGAACTCGCCCGGGCGGCACTGTTCCTCGCCAGCGACGAGTCGTCGTTCA
>JALRDW010000033.1 GCA_023262065.1 Acidimicrobiia bacterium
TCGCGTGGTCGTGCGCCGCGCCCGCATCGCCGGCGGGCGCGAAGAAAGCGCGCAGCGCTCGCAGCTCGCGCTCGAGCTCGCCGACGCGCGCGAGCATCGCGGCGTTCACGCTATCGGTCGCCGCGCTCATGCGAACGAGCGCTCCAGCTCGAAGCCGACGACGCGCGCCGCCAGGGTGCGCGCCTGCTCGTCGAGGCGCTCTCGGAGCGGGGACTCGACGTCGCCGGCCTCATGACCGTGGCCCCGCTCGAGGGGGACCCGGGACGGTGGTTCGACGCGCTCGCGTCGCTCGCCGGCCGGCTCGGTCTCGCCGAACTGTCGATGGGCATGAGTGGCGACTTCGAGGTGGCGATCGCCCACGGGGCGACGATGGTCCGGGTCGGCACCGCACTCTTCGGCGCACGGTCCCGCCCCTGAGCCGCGCCCCGGTCGGGGTGTCCCCGTGGTCCGGGGTGGGCGACGGTAGGCTCACGCGTCGCCCGAGGAGGTTGCAGCCATGCCCGGCTGGATGCGCAAGACGATGGATTACCTCGGCCTCTCCGAGGTCGACGAGGTCGATCAGCCCTACGGGGACGACGGCGATGACCTCGGCCCGTACCTCGAGGACCCCGACCCGGAGCCCGAGCCCGCCGTCGCCCCGCCGCGGCGTGAGCGCATGGTGCGCCCGGCCGCCGCACCGTCGGGCACGGTCCGCACGGTCGACGCGTCGACCCCGCCGACGGTCGCCACGCCGGTCGTCGACGTCACGAAGCCGATCATCCGACCGGTCGCCGCCTCGAGTGCCCGCGTCCACGTCGTCGAGCCCCGCGGGTTCAACGACGCGCAGGAGGTCGGTGACCGGCTCAAGGCCGGCCAACCGGTGATCATCAACCTGCAGGGCATCGACAACGATCTCAAGCGACGGCTCATCGACTTCTCGAGCGGGCTCACCTACGCGATCTCGGGCACCATGTCCCGGGTCTCGGATCAGGTGTTCCTCCTCACGCCGAGCAACACGGAGGTCTCCGACGAGGAGAAGGAACGCCTCCAGGCCCGCGGGCTCTACCGCCCGTAGATGCTCGCCGAACTGCTCTGCAACCTCATCACGATCTACCTCGTGGTGCTCGCGGCCCGGGCCGTGCTCTCGTGGTTCCCGGTCCGCCCCGACTCGCCGGTCGCCGGGATCGCACGGGTGCTCGTGACGGTCACCGAGCCGGTCCTCGAACCGCTGCGTCGAGTGATCCCGCCGGCCGGGGTGATCGACCTCTCGTTCCTCGTGGCCTTCTTCGGGCTCTCGATCATCCGGTCGATCATCTGCCGCTAGGCGGATGTCCACCACCCGGGCGGGAGGCGTCGCTACCATCCGGGGCATGGATGTGACGCCGCACGAACTCCGGGACGTCGAGATCAAGGAGGTGCGGCGCGGGTACGACTGCGACGCCGTCGACACCATCCTCGAGCGTGCCGCCGCCACCATCGAGTCGCTCCAGGAGCAGCTCCACCTCGCCGAGCAGCACGCCCGCGACGTGGAGGTGACGGGATCGGCGGTGCGTCAGGACGAGGACGTGCTCCAGCGCACCCTGCTCCTCGCGACGAAGGCCGCCGACGAGGCGGTGGCGGAGGCCAACGCCCGGGCCCGGGCCATCATCGAGGCCGCCGAGGCCCAGGCCCGCACCACGGTCGAGGAGGCGACGGCCACCGCGCAGCGGGAGGCGAACGCGCAACGGGTCGCCCTGGAGGCCGAGGTGAGCGCGCTCTCCTCGCGCCGCGATGCGCTGTCCTCCGACGTCGACTCCCTCGAGCGGTTCGAGGCCGAGTACCGCGACCGGGTCCGACGCTCGATCCAGGCGGACCTCGACGCGCTCAGCGTGTCGAAGGAGTCGGTCGGCTCGGCGGCGCGACCGAAGATCCACGATCTCGGCGACGCGGCATCCCCGGTCCCGGCCGGTGGACCGGCGACGGAGCAGCTCGAAGCGGTCGAGCAGCCGGCGATCGAGCCGGCGCCCGCGGAGGCCGCAGTGGAGCCCGCAGCCGACGGGGCGCCCAGCCCGGTGCTCTTCGAGACGAAGCCGACGGGTGAGTCCATGGACGACGACGAGTTCTTCGCCTCGTTGCGGGAGGCCGTGAACGACGGCACTCCGCTCGGGCCCCGCGACGAGGACATCCCCGAGCGTTCGATGTTCCCCGAGGAGCGTCGCTCCGGCATGTTCCGCCGCCGCCGCTAGGGCGGCCGATCCCGGCCGGTGACGGGCCGGGGCGGGATCAGAGGGTCTCGATCCGAGCGGCCACCGGGCCGTCGTCGAGGTCGAGGGTGTGCCACCCGGCGGCGGGTGTCGCCGGCGCCTCCTCGAGGGTCCAGCGCGTGGCGAGCACCTCGGTGGCGATCGTCGCTCCGTGCTCGGCGATCGCCGCTCCCACCGCGCCCTCCGCCCGCATGGTGAGCGCGATGCGGTCGGCGATCTCGAGCCCGGTCGCCTTGCGCAGGTCGTTGAGCGCGCGCACGAGGTCGCGGGCGGTGCCCTCGCGGCGCAGCGCGTCGTCGATCGTCGTGTCGAGCGCGACGGCGATGCCGTCCTCCTGGGCGAGTGCGAACTCCTCGTGGGATGCCGCGCGCACCTCGATGTCGTCGCGGTCCAGGACGACCTGTGCTCCGTCGATCTCGACCGTGTAGGTACCCGTCTCCTCGAGGGCCCGGCGCACGGCGGCGCCGTCGGCTGCGGCGAGGTGCGCCTTGAGGGCGGGCATGCGGGACCCGACCTTCGGTCCGAGGGTGCGGAAGTTCGGGTGCACCGAGTAGTCGAGCAGGCCCTCGAGGGTGGTGACCGCCTCGAGGGTCCGCACGTTGAGCGCATCGGCGACCTCGGCGACGACCGCGTCGGCGAGCCGGAGGCCCTCGGGGAGCAGCACCATCGCCCGCCGCAGCGGTTGGCGGACCTTGATGCGCGCATCGTTGCGGGCGGCGAGTCCGAGGCTCACCACCGCGCGCGCCGCGGCCATCTCGGCCTCGAGCGCCGGGTCGAGGGCGGCGGCGTCCGCGGTCGGCCAGTCGGTGAGGTGCACGGACTCCTCGGTCCGGCACAGGTGCTGGTGCATCGCATCGGCCACGAACGGGGTGTACGGCGCGAGGAGGCGCGTGAGCGTGTCCAGGCACTCGTACAGCGTCGCGTGGGCGGTCGGGTCCGAGTCCTTCCAGAACCGGGGTCGCGATCGGCGCACGTACCAGTTCGAGAGGTCGTCGACGAGGCGGTCCAGCGCCTGCGCGCCCCGCAGCGCGTCGAAGTCGTCGAGCGCCTCGGTGACCTCGCCCACCGTGTGGTGGAGCCGGGATCGGATCCACCGATCGAGCACATGGGTCGGGGCCGTCCCGGCGGAGCCGGGCTCCCAGCCGTCGAGGTTCGCGTAGGTCACGAAGAACGAGTAGGTGTTCCAGAGGGTGAGCAGGAATCGGTTCGTGGTCTCGTCGATCCCCTCGACGAAGACGCGCTTGGGTGTCCACGGGCTGCCCGCGCTGAACATGTTCCAGCGGAGCGCGTCGGCCCCGCGGGTGTCGAGCACGCTGAACGGATCGATGACGTTCCCGCGGGACTTCGACATCTTCTGGCCGTCCTTGTCGACCACCAGCGCGAGGCACACGACGTTGCGGTAGGGGGAGCGACCGAAGGCCATCGTGTTGATGGCGAGGAGCGTGTAGAACCAGCCGCGGGTCTGGTCGATCGCCTCGCAGATGAAGTCAGCGGGGAATCGCCGTTCGAACAGGTCCTCGTGCTCGAACGGGTAGTGGAGCTGGGCGAAGGGCATCGAGCCGCTGTCGAACCACGCGTCGAGGACCGGTTCGACCCGATGGGCGGTGCCGTCGCACTCCGGGCAGCGGATCGCGACCCCGTCGACCGCCGGCCGGTGCGGATCCAGCGCGAGGAGGTCGTCGCCCGCGAGCGCGCCGAGCTCGGCGAGTGACCCGACGCAGGTGTCGTGGCCGTCGGCGCAGCGCCACACAGGGATCGGGGTCCCCCAGAACCGGTCCCGGGACAGGGCCCAGTCGACGTTGTTCTCCAGCCAGTCGCCGAACCGGCCGTCCTTGATGTGCTCCGGATGCCAGCCGACCTGTTGGTTCTCCCGCATCATCGCCTCGCGGTGCGCCGAGGTGCGCGCGAACCACGTGGGCTTGGCCCAGTAGATGAGGGGGGTGCTGCAACGCCAGCAGTGCGGGTAGGAGTGCTCGTAGGCCGCGACGCGCTCGAGCCGACCGAGGGTCCGCAGCCGTTCGATGATGGCGGCGTCGGCGTCCTTCACGAACACCCCCGCGTGCGCGGGTACCGCGGCCGTGAACGCGGCGTCCGGCCCGACCGGGTTGAGCACCGGGAGGCCCTCGGCTGCACCCACCTCTCGGTCGATCTCGCCGAAGGCGGGTGCGAGGTGGACCATGCCCGAGCCGTCCTCGATCGTCACGAAGTCGGCGGCCACGACCCGCCATGCATCGGCCGTCGGGGCCGGCACGTCCTCGAAGGGTCGTTCGTACCGGAGGCCGACGAGCTCGGCGGCCGCCACAGGTCCGACCACCTCGGCATCCTCGCCGAGCACCGCGACGACCCGGTCCGCGGCGAGCACGAGATCCCGGGCGCCGTCGCGCCCGCGGACCCGCGCGTAGCCGATGTCCCCTCCGACGGCGACACCGACGTTCGAGAGCAGGGTCCAGGGGGTGGTCGTCCACACGAGGAGGTCGAAGTCCGCGTCCACGACCGGGAACCGCACGTAGACGGAGTCCTCGGTGATGTCGCGGTACGCGCCGGGCTGGCCCAACTCGTGGCTGGAGAGCGCGGTGCCGCAGCGCCCGCAGTACGGGATGACCTTGAACCCCTCGTAGATGTCGCCCTGGTCCCAGAGGCGCTTGAAGACCCACCACACGCTCTCCACGAAGGTGGGGGACATGGTCCAGTAGGCGCCCTCGACGTCCAGCCACATGCCGATCCGCTCGGTGAGCGTCGCGAAGTCGCCCACGTAGCGCTGGACGGATTCCCGGCAGCGCTCGTTGAACTCCGCGATCCCGAAGGCCTCGATCTGCTGCTTGCCGGAGAACCCGAGCTCCTTCTCGACCTCGACCTCGACGGGGAGGCCGTGGCAGTCCCACCCGCCCTGCCGCCGCACGAGGCGGCCCCGCATGGTCTGGAACCGCGGGTAGATGTCCTTGAAGAGGCGGGCCCAGGCGTGGTGGAGCCCGGGTCGGCCGTTCGCCGTGGGCGGGCCCTCGTAGAAGACCCACTCCGGGGCCCCGGCCCGGCGGCGGAGGCTCTCGTGGAACACGTCGGCGTCCCGCCACTGGGCGAGCACGCGCTGCTCGAGCGCGACGAGATCGAACGGTCCGACGGGGCTGAACGGCACGGGCGGTACGGTACACAACGCCTGCGAGGGGTCCGTCGGGTGCGCACCGGCCCTCCGCACCCGGCCGTCGTCGTCCCCACCTGCTTGATCCGCGGGATCCGGGCGGCTAGGGTGCCCCGCCCCCTCGCCCCGGATCGCAACAGGAGCAACCATGGCTCAGGCCGCTCGGAAGGTCGCCAAGAAGGCGCCCGCGAAGAAGGCCGCGCCCAAGAAGGCAGCGGCGAAGCGGACCGCGAAGCAGGCCGCGTCCAAGAAGGATCCGCTTGGTTGAGCAAGAGGATTAAGGGCAAAGAGGTGGGCAAC
>JALRDW010000072.1 GCA_023262065.1 Acidimicrobiia bacterium
CGACCTCGAAGGTGCGCGCCGTGGAGGTCGAGAGGTCGGTGACCTGCACCCGGAACCCCGCACCGAGGTCGGCCGCGGACCAGGTGCGGCCCCACAGGTCGGTCGCGGACCCGAGCGTCCGCGTGGTGAGCGAGGTCGAGAGATCGGTGGTCGTCCGGCCGGCCGACCAGGTGGCTCCGCCGTCGGCCGACAGCCGGATGCAGAACCGGGGTGTACTGCTCTTGGAACTCGCACGGCCGCGGATCTGGACCTCGATGCCCCGGATGGTGGACCCGGTGGGCACCACGATCGGGAACCCGGCGAGGTCGGCCCGATCGCGCACGGTGCTGCTGCAGACCATGCTCGACCCGGTGCCGCTGTTGGCGTCCCGAGCCACCACACCGTCGAACGCGAAGAGGTTCGCGGCCCCGGTCTCGAACCCGTCGTTGTCCCCGGAGCCCACGGTCCCGGCGGTCACCCGGGTCGGGGCCACCCAGGTACCCGAGCGCAGGTAGGTCGGGCCCACGTCGGAGAGCGCCAGCGGACCGCGCACCGGCGGTCCCGTCTGGTACTCGTCGGCACCCACGTCCTTGAGCGCCCGGTCGACCGGCCGCGCCTGGCCCTGCACATCGGACGCCAGCGTCGGGTCGTCGTCCACCCCATCGATGTCCCGGATCGACGGGTAGTCCACGCTCGCTCGGTCGATCGCAGGACTCCCGGCCGCGAGTTGCTGGAACCCCTGCGGCCCGGTCACGAGACCCGGATCGGCCACCGCCGTCGAACCGCCGGCGGTCGGGGTGATCCCGAGGGTCCCACGATGCAGGTTGCCGGTCCACCGGATCCCGGTCGGCGTGCCCGAGAACAGCGTGCCGCTCGCCTTGACCAGCAGGTTGTCGGCCCAGGTGTTCGCAGCGCCGCCGGATCCCAGGGCGATGACACCCGGCTCGACGAAGGTGTTGTGGATGACGTTGACGTTCGTGAGGTTCGGGCTCACCGCGTCGTAGGCGAGCGCCGCCATGGTGCCGCCGACCCCGGCGTACTCGAAGTGGTTGCCGTAGATCCAGACGTCGTTCGCCTCGACGATCCGGATGCCGCCCGACCGCAGGAAGAAGTTGCCGTGGGCGACGTTCGCATCGCCGTTGCGGAACACGAACATCGCGTTCGGGTTGTTCCGCATCGTGTTCCAGCGCAGGACGTTCTCGCGGGATTTCACGGAGATGGCCTCGCTGTCCCCGGGGCCCGTGTCCTCGAAGACGTTGTGCTCGACGACCGTGCGCGACACGTACGTGGACTGCGCGCCGTTCCCGATCCGGATCGGTTCGTTCCCGTGGTCGCCACCGGTCCCGGGCAGGCGTTGGAATGCATTGCGGCTGATGAGGTGGTACCCGGGCACGACCGGGTCGGGGTCGATGTGGACGAGGTTGCCCTTCGGGGCCGTGGTCGGCTTGTTCGCGAAGTTCGACCACGTGACCGCATTGCGCTGCGAGCCCGCCGACAACACCACGTACTTCTGGGCCGAGTAGCCGTCGAAGGAGAGCTCGGTGAGGGTGTTGCGACTGCCGTTGACCGTGATCACGATGCCCGGGTTCGAGCCGGCGGTGAACCGGAAGCCCCGCAGGACCGCATCGTCGCCATCGACGGTGAAGGACTGGCTCCCGGTGAGCGTGACCCCACCGGCGGTCTGCGCCTCGACGGTGATGCCGCTCGTCCGGATGCGGACGGACCCGTCGCGGTAGGTCCCGTTCGCGACCTGGATGACGTCGCCCGGGACCGCGACGTCGACCGCGGCCTGCAGGGCCGTGAGGCTCGTGACGACGGTGACTCGCGCCTCGACCGCAGGCGCTCCGAACCCGAACGCGAGGACGAGGGTCAGCCCGGCCCCCACGGCGAGTCTCCGGATCGACACCACGGTCCGCCCTGCGATCGGCGGGCCGACCGGTACGCCGGGCCCGAGGGGCCGCAGCGTAGTGCGACCCCGACCGGGCCCGGACCAGTCGCGGGCCCGCCGCGGGCGGGTCGGGGCTCGGCTTCGGGGCACCGGGGGAAGTGCCCCGAAGCCCTATCCGTCACCCCGACCCGCCGCCGTCGCGGCGCACCGGCCTCACCTCAGGCCGTACGCGCCTCGAGCACGTCCTGGGGCCTGATCTCCGCCGGGAGGAACTGGGCCGGCGCGACCTTCGGTGGCCGACCCCGGTTCCGCTTCTGGGCGAGGACCTTGCCGTTCGCGAACAGCTCCCCACCCCAGACTCCCCAGGGCTCGCGTCGGCGCATCGCCGCCGCCAGGCAGGGTTCCCGGACCGGGCAGTCCTGGCAGAACTGTCGTGCCCGGGCGATGTCGTCGAGCTGCTCGGAGAAGAACAACTGGACGGCCTCCGGGCTGCCGGAGGCGCACTTCGCCTCGGCTCGCCACGCCTCCGGCTCGAGGATCTGGGGGTTCGTGATCGCCTGCATGGTCTGGCTCCTTGCTCTGGGTTTCGGGTTCCGGGTTCCGGGCACCGGGATCGGGGTTCGAGGGGACCGGGACCAACGCGAGAAGGCCGCCGGGGATTCCCCCGACGGCCTTGGGTGTTCGGTGTGGTCACTCGCCGGTCAGGCGGGCACCGAGGGCCGTCGGGGTGGGGTCGGCTTCGTGCCGAAGTCCGCCGGAATGGCGTAGGACTTCGACCACGCGGCGACCGTGCGCGCTGCACCGGCGAGGTGGGCCGTGCAGACGCGCGCGGTCACGGCGTGGGCCGTGCGCTCGGTGTGCTGCAGGGCGGACATCTCGGTGCGTTCCCCTCGGAGGGTGGTCTGGCGCGGCGCCGGGACATCCGGACACCGGGTGACAGGGAACCAGAGTACCGGTCCCCCACGCAAGCGAATTACCGGGGCAGGGCCCGCGATCCCCGCCCGGGTGCCCGATCGGGCCCGGATCCCCGGGGCCGGACCGGGTTCAGCGGGTGGAGCGGGTCTCGCCGATGGTGTCCCGGAGCGGCCCGTGGACCTGCGGTGCGGCGGCCACGATGTCGCCGGACCGGAGCCAGTCCGCATCATCACCGAACCAGTCGGTCACCGTCCCCCCGGCCTCCCGCACGATGAGGCCACCGGCGGCCACGTCCCACGAACCGAGCCCGAGTTCGAAGTAGCCGTCGAACACGCCGGCCGCGGTCCAGCACAGGTCGAGGCTCGCCGCCCCGCACCGTCGGAGGTCCTCGGCCGCGGCGTGCACCCGGCCGAAGGCCGCCAGGTAGGCCGCCGAGAGGTCCTTGCGGCGGAACGGGAACCCGGTCGCGATGATGCCGCGCGACAGGGAGCGATCGCTCACCGACAGCGGGACCCCGTTGCGGGTCGCACCCGCGCCGAGCGCGGCGGAGTACGTCTGGTGCAGCATCGGCGCGTGCACCACGCCGACGACCGGGCGACCGTCGGCCACGAGGCCGACCGAGCACCCGACCGCGGGGTGGCCGTGGACGAAGTTCGCGGTGCCGTCGAGCGGATCCACGAGCCAGTGCAGCGCGGCGTCGCGGTCGCCGCCCTCCTCCTCGCCGTGCACCGGGATCCCGGGGGCCAGGTCGGCGAGCACCCGTCGCACGGTGCGCTCGCTCTCCATGTCGGCGTCCGTGACCCAGTCGCCCTGGGACTTCTCGCGCACGTTCGGCGGCGTGTCGAACGACTCGAGGATGACCTCGCCACCCGCACGCGCCGCAGCCTCCGCCGCCGCCCGCAGCACCGCGAGGTCGAGGCCGGTCATGCGACCGCCCGCCGGAGCACGCCGTGCAGCGCCTCGGTCCCCGCTGCGAGCACCTGACGGCGGGCCGTCCCGTCCGCGGTGTCGAGCGCCCGGCCACCCGCATCGGCGACCACGGCACCCGCCTCGGTGCACATGAGCACCCCGCCGAGGTAGTCCCACGGCGCATGCCAGGACGACACGTCCAGGAACCCGTCGATCGATCCCGCGGCGACGTCGCAGAGCGCGAGCGCCGCACTCCCGAGCACGCGGAACTGCTTCCACGGGAGGGTGCGGCCGGGGAGCCCGGAGAGCGCGACCACCGCGTCCTCGACGCGCTCGGTCCCGCTGGCCCGCATCCGGACTCCGTCGCGGAACGCACCCTCCCCCCGGACCGCACGGTGCGCGACCCCGGTCGCCTGGTTGACGACGAGGGCGGCGAGGGGTCCGCCGGCGTCCATCGCGCACAACGAGGTCGCCCAGTACGGGAGGTCCCGAGCCGCGTTGCTCGAGCCGTCGACCGGATCGACGACGACGACGATCGTCGCGCCGCGGTCCCCGCTGACGCCCGACTCCTCGCTCACCACCGCGACCGGGAGTTCGTGGAGCACCTCGAGCACGGCGGCGTCGGCGAGCAGGTCGATCACGTACTGCCCCGGTCGATCGGTCCGGGCCCGGCGATCCTGCCCCCGGACCTCGGCGAGCGCCGACGCGACGGCGGCCGCCGCGGCGTCGAACGCGTCGAGGAGGGCCGCCGGGTCCATGTGACGCAGTCTCGCAGACCCGGAGCGCCGGGCGGGTCGCTCAGGCGGGCAGGACCTCGACCACCTCGGTGTAGGCCGGCATCCCGGACTCGGCGCACCCGTCGTCGGCGGCCACGAGCACGTTGCCCTCCGGGAAGAAGACCTGCACGTTGCCGGTGCGGATCGCAGCGATCCGCACCCGACCCACGAGCTCGCCGTGCCGCGACCGCACCCTCACGGGGGCGCCGTCGGCGAGTCCGAGTTCCGTGACGTCGTCGGCCGCCATGAGCACGTCGTGCCGCGACGCCCCGGTGAGCGGATCGACCTCCCGGAACACCATCGAGTTGAACTGCTTGCCCCGCCGGGTCGACAGCAGGAACGAACCGGACGGTGCCTCGAGGCGCGCCGGATCGAAGACCGCGAAGTGGGCCCGGCCGTCGGAGGTCGGGAACCCGCCCCCGGCCCCGATGTTGGCCCCGCCCCACTGCACCGAGTCGCCGAGCCGTTCGAGCGACTCGATACCGGCGTACAGGGGGACGACGCGCGCGATCTCAGCGCGCACCGCCTGCGCGTCCGGGAAGTCGATGAGGTGCGCACGCGCCGGATCCACCGCTCGCGCGAGATCCCGGAAGATCTCCCACTCGGGTCGGGCCTCGCCGACTCGCGGGCCCGGCACCTCGGGCGAGAACACGATACGGCGCTCGGTGGTGGTCTCGGTCCCGCCACCCGGTTGCTCGTAGCGCGTGCACGCCGGCAGCAGCAGCACCTCCTCGCCCGGGTCCACGAGCATCTGCGAGGTCACGACGATGTCCTGGTGGATGCGGAGCGGGACCCGGGCCAGCGCGTGGCGTGCGAGGTCCGGATCCGGGAGCACGTCGAGGAAGTTGCCGCCGCTCGAGTAGAGGACGTCGACCTGCCCGCGCTGGGCGCCGAGCACCATCGCCTCGGCCCGCAGGCCCGGCGTCGACGAGATCGGGAATCCGTACTCCTGCGCGAGGGCCGACGCACTCTCCGGGGTGATCGCAACGCCGCCGGGCAGGGTCGTGGAGTAGGCGCCCATCTCGGCCCCGCCCTGGACCCCGGAGTGGCCGCGGATCGGCATGACCCCGGCCCCGTCACGGCCGACGTTGCCCCGGGCCAGCGCCAGGTCGACGATCGCCCGCACGTTGTCGACGCCGTGGCGGTGCTGGGTGATACCCATCGACCAGACGAGGACGGCCGCATCGGCCGCCCCGTAGATCGCGGCGAAGCGGGCCATCTCGGCCCGGGTCGTGCCCGACCACCGCTCGAGATCCTCGAACGGGAGGGACTCGAGGGAGCGCAGCAGCGCGTCGAATCCGAGCGTGCGCTCGCGGATGAACCGCCGGTCGACCGCGCCCCGGGCCAGCAGTTCCTTGAGCACGCCGGCGATGAACGCGGCGTCGCCGCCGGTGTCGACCTGGAAGAACTCGTCCGCGATCTGCGTGCCGAAGGCCGCGCTCTCGAGGTTGCTCGGGACCCAGTACCGGTCGAGGCCGGGCTCGCGGTACGGGTTGACGACGACGACCTTCGCGCCGCGGCGACGCGCGAGGTACAGGTACTTCATGAAGACCGGCTGGGCGTTCGCGACGTTCGAACCGAACAGGATGATGAGGTCGCTGCCGATCACGTCGGTGTACGAGCAGGTCGTCGCGCCCACACCGATCGCTGCCTTCAGTGCCACGGTCGATGGCGCGTGACACACCCGGGCTGCGTTGTCGACGTTGTTCGTGCCGAGCGAGCGGATGAACTTCTGCGCGACGTAGTACACCTCGTTCGTGATCCCGCGTGCGGTGAGGTAGAGCGCAGTACGGGTCGGCGCCTCCCGGATCCGATCCGCGGCGAGCGCAATGGCCTCGTCCCACGTGATCCGGGTGAATCCGGGTTGCCCCCGACGCCGCAGCATGGGGTACGGGAGACGACCGAGGCGGCGGAGCGCGGCGCCGTCGAGGTCGGCGAGCGCCGACACGTCGGCGAGCACCTCCGGATCGAGGGCCCGCGCCGTGTTGAGCTCGAGGAGTTCGAGGCGGGTCGTGCACAGGTGCACCCCCTCGAGCGTCCAGTCGTGGAACCCGGCCACCCCGAGGGCACAGCCGTCGCACACGCCCTTGCGCAGGATGCGCCACGCGTAGGGGAGGTTGCGGCGATGCCGCCACACGATGCGGGCCATGTCGCCGAAGTGGTGCGGCTTCTGCTCACCGAGGCCGTTCGGCGCAGGGCTCACCCACAGGCTCGGTCGGAGCCCCCGGGCGGACCGGATGCGGGCGGATCCAGGCCAGGCCACGTCAGTCCTCCTCGGCGATGCGCTCGATGCCCGAGTACACGGTGGCACGTCCGTCCCTGACGAACCCGACGAGGGTCTGTCCCGTGCGCCGTGCGACCTCGACCGCAAGGCTCGTCGGGGCCGACACGGCGACGACGATCGGGATGCCGGCGACCGCGGCCTTCTGCATGACCTCGAAGGACACCCGCCCGCTCACCGCCAGGATGGGCGCTCCATCGGGGTCGAGGCCCGGATCGAGGAGACGCTCCCCGATGACCTTGTCGATCGCATTGTGGCGTCCGACGTCCTCACGGGCCACGACCACCGTCCCGTCGGCCCGACAGAGTGCCGCCGCGTGGAGGGCTCCCGTCTGGTCGAACACGGTCTGGGCCGCACGCAACCGGTCGGGCAGCGCCATGAGCACCGCAGTGGGGATGACCGGGCCATCGGCCACCGGTCCGGCGGTGACGGCCAGGTCGTCGAGCGCCGTCTTGCCGCAGAGTCCGCAGGAGGCGGATGCGATGAACGCGCGCTCCCGGGTCGGGGCGAGGAACGGCCCCCGGGTCGTCACCGTCACGATGTTGTACTGCTGCTCGACCTCGCCGCTCGTGCAGTACGCGACGCCTGCGAGCCCACCGGCGGGACCGAGCAGTCCCTCGGACGAGAGGAACCCGACGGCGAGCGCGAAGTCGTGGCCGGGGGTACGCATGGTGACCGCGACCGGCACGGGATCCTGACCCGGTCCGTGGGCTCGGATCTCCATCGGCTCCTCGGCCGCGAGCCGGTCGGGCACCGTCCGGCGCGTGCCCTGCGCCACGACGGTCACCTGCGCCGGCTGCACGGCACGTCGCACGCTCACCACCGGAGGATCCCGTGGGCGATGAGGTACGGACCGATCAGGAGGAGCACGACCGTCAGCGCGTGCGGACCGTGGTCGTCGAGGTATCCCCGGATCGATGCGAGCACCGCGCCCGATGCCCGGGGGGCTGCAACGGTGAGCACGAGCGGCAGCCACACGAGGGTCAGGACGATGACCGAGTCGAGGGCGAGGACCACGAGCTGCTCACCGACGGGGATGGTGGCGTGGGCGACGAGCTTCGTCTCCACCACGATGAGGGCCACGGTGCTCAGGTTGGTGAGCATGAGGACCACGCCCGCACCGAGGGCCGCCGCGGTGCCCGGGCCGGCGGCGGCGGGCTTCGGCGTCGACGGACGCCCCCACCGGCGGGTGCGCAGGATCCCCCAGAGGAGCAGGAGGCTGCCGGCCACGAGGTCGACCGTGGCGGCGCGATGCGGATGAGCACCCGAGGCCACGCCCACGGTCTGGTGACGGAACACGAGCCACGCCGCGAGGGTCACCGCCGCGGTGGTGGCGGCGGCACCGAGCGCGAAGGCCCACGCGGCCGCCCGACGACCGGACGCCAGCATGCCGACGAGGGCGACGAGCAGCACCGGACTCACGGCGGCCCCGAGTGCCACCGGGACCGTGACGACGAACGTGCGCAGCATCAGGTGCGGCCGTCGGCACCCGACGCACGCGCGATGCGCAACCGTTCGAGGTCCTCGGGGGTGTCGACGTCTCGGAAGGTCGCCGCCGTCACCATCCGTGACCACGCGTCCTCGAGGAGCACCTCGTGGGGACTCGCCGCGAGCAGCGCGCGCAACGACCGCTCCCCGGCCGCGATCAGGTCCGGCGCGATCCGGCGGGCTTCGACCCCGTACCGGGCGCACAGGGTCTGCAGGCGTCCCTCCGACTCGGGCACCACGCCATCGGCTCCCGGGTGATCGACGAGGATGCGGAGGAGCAGCGGGTCGAGGTCGGGCATGTCACAGGCCACCATGAGGATCGGCACGCCGTCGGGCAGCCGGGCGCTCCCGGTCGCGAACGCGGCGAGCGGACCCTCGCCGGCCGGATCCTCCCGGACGACCTCGAGGTCGGTGTACCCGGGCCCGACCTCCACCACGGGGGAGCAGACCGAGGCGAGGACGCGAGCGGTCCGCACCGCCAGGGTCTCGCCGTCGATCTCGATGGCGGCCTTCGGCGTGCCCATCCGACGGCTGGCGCCGCCGGTGAGGAGCAGAGCGGGGATCGTCACATCATCGAGGCTAGACCGCCCCCGGCACCCGATCCGTCAGTGCGGGGCATCCTCGGGACGCAGGGTGTAGGCGGTGACCTCCCAGCGCCCCATCCGCCGTCCCATCCGGACCTCGTGGTGCACCACGGATCCGTCACGCAGCACGAGCTCGGTGATCGCTGCGGCGACCTCCCCGGCCTCGGCGAGGTCGACGACCGCCGCGGTGGCGACGAGATCGGC
Organism: Acidimicrobiia bacterium; assembly: GCA_023262065.1. Taxonomy (GTDB): domain Bacteria; phylum Actinomycetota; class Acidimicrobiia; order IMCC26256; family IMCC26256; genus IMCC26256. Next base: position 9,025 of record JALRDW010000072.1, read on the forward strand.
CGGATGCTCGACCGAGTCGTAGGCCGCCCGCTTGGCCCGGACGAACGCCTTCCGATCGAGGCCGTCGCGCAGCTCCTGGGCCGACAGCGCCCAGACGGTCGCGAAGTCGAGTCGGTCCCACGCGTACTCGTAGGCGAGGGCGAGGTCAGCGGTGGACGGGCCCGGATCCACGGCGGCGATCACGATGACGGCCGCGATGAGCAGGCCGATCACGATGAGGACCACGACGGTGGTCACGCCCCCACCCCTCGGGCCGCCGCATCGACGGCATCGGCGAGTTCGAGGTCGAGCCGGGTGAGTCCGCCGGCGTCGTGGGTCGTGAGCGCCACGTGGACGGTGCGCCACCGCACGTCGAGGTCCGGGTGGTGGTCGGCGGCCTCAGCGGCGAAGCCGATCCGGGTCACGAGCGCGATCGCGTCGGCGAACGAGGGGGTCTCGATCGATCGACGGATCACCTCCCCCTCGCGCCGCCAGTCCGGGCGCGCCGCAAGACCGGCGGCGAGTTCGGCGGCATCGAGGCGGGCGGGTCGGCTCACCTCGGCATCCTTCCCCGGCGTGCCGGCGATCGCCAACCGGCTCACTCCCCGAGGACCGCCTGCGGCTCCGGATCACCGCCCGCGACCCCCAGGTGGAGGCGGGCGAGGAACCAGTGCGCGATCGGACCGCTCGCGAAGGCGACGAGGACCGTCCCGACCCCCACCTCCCCGCCGAGGACCCAACCGAGTCCCAACGCGGTGAGTTCCATCACGGTGCGCACGAGCCAGAGGGGATGCCCGCGGCGGGCGAACGCGGTCATGAGGCCGTCGCGCGGTCCGGGACCGAGGCCCGCCCCGATGTAGAGGCCCGCGCCGAGTCCGATGAGCACGGTCCCGCCGAGGAGCATCGGCACGCGCACCGCGATGGCCGCCACCTCCGGGACGAGGTCGAGGGCGAGGTCGATGACCAATCCGACGGTGAGCACGTTCACGACCGTCCCGAGGCCGAACGGCTGTCGCAGCGGGACCCACGCGAGGAGGATGAGCAGTCCGAGTCCGATGACCACGACGCCGAAGTCGAGGCCGGTCACCTCTGCGAGCCCCTGGTGCATCACGTCGTAGGGCGCGAGGCCGAGTCCGGCCCGCACCGTGAGCGCGACACCGGTCCCGAGCACGAGGATGCCGAGCACGAGGCGCGGGAGTCGCCGCCGCAGTTCGGCGGGGCTCGGACGGCCGAGGACCTCGAGGCCCCCATCGATGTCGTGCGGGCGCGCGCTCACGCGCGCGTCATCCGTACCATCCGACGACGTCGACCACGACGTGCGCGCTCCCGGTGTTGTTGTAGATCGACACCCCGCCGAGGGTGCCCACCGGCACGATCACGAGGTTCGGGACCGTCTCGCCGGTGGCGAGGTTGACGCTCGAGGCCAGCGGTCGCGCGATGCCGGTGGGCCACACGGTGAGGAAGGTCGGTGCGGTCGCGCCGGTGGCCGTCACGTTGAGGGCCACCGCGGTCGCCCAGGTCGGGACCCCTGCACCACCCGTCGCGCGCACGACTCGGGCCTCGCCCTGACGGACGGGGGCCGCGGCGTCCCGCGTGTCGAGGATGCGGACCGGGGCCTGGGCGACGAAGGCGTCACCGGGCACCGACCCGTACCACCCGACGACGTCCGCGATCACCGCGGCCTGGCCGGTCAGGTTGTAGATCGACACGGTGCCGTCGGCGGCGAGCGGCGCGATGAGCAGGTTCGGGCGGGTCGCCCCGGCCGGCCAGTTGAGGCTCGAGGCCGTCGGGCGCGCGACGTCGCTCGGCCACACGGTGAGGAACGACGGCGCCGTGGTGTCCGTCACCGTCACGTTGACCACCACGGCGGTCGCCCCGGACGCCGGCACTCCGCCACGACCGGCGACCGTGAGCACCCGGACCGTGCCCGGGCCGAGCGGTGCGGCGATCGAACCGGTGCCGTTCCTGGTGTCGAGCACACGCGCCGGCGTCACCGGATGGAACTCGCTCCCGGAGGCCCGCGCCGCGCCGCCGTCGTCGTACCACCCGACGACGTCGATGATGACGTGGGCGGACCCCGTGGCGTTCACCATGCTGACCGCCCCGAGGATGCCGAGGGCCGAGACCACGAGGTTGGCTCGGGTGTCCCCGGTCGGCCAGTTGAGGTTCGAGGCGAGCGGTCGGGCCACCCCGGCCGGCCACACGGTCAGGACCGAGGGTGCACTCCCACCGGTGACCGTGACGTTCATCGCGACCGCCTCGACCCCGCCCGCGGGAACACCGGCCTGGCCGAGCAGCCCGAGCGAGCGGATCTCACCCTGACCCATCGCACCACCGGTCGTGCGGGTGTCGAGGACCCGGGTCGGGGTGACGGGGTGGTACCCGCCGTAGGGCAGCCACGCGATCGCCAGGGCGACCGCACCGGCGGCGGATCCCTTGCCGGCCACCGCGATGCGGTACCTGGTCCCGGCGACGGAGGTGAAGGACACCGCGCTCGTCGTCCCCGCACCGCTGTTGTCGTTGGACGCGACCGCGGTGAGCGATCGCACCCCGGTGCCGGTGTAGACCGCGAGCACCGTGTCGATCGACGAACCGGCGGTGGTGAGGCTGAGTGCGCCCGCACTCGGCGCGTCGAAGGTCCACCAGAGCGAACCCCCCGAGGTGACGCCGGCGTGCTGGGGCTCACCCGACTCGCGGGTGGCCCCGACCGTGGTGGCTCGCACGGGCTCGACGGTTCCGGGGTTCACGGGCAGAGCGCGGGCGAACACGTCGTTCCCGATGGCCGCCCAGAGGTCGATGCGCGGCTTGCCCCGGGAGTCGCCGGTCGGCACGCGGCCGGTCGCGGTCAGACGAGCTGCGGTCTCGTCGAGGGTCGCGGTGGGGTACGCGGCCCGCAGCACCGCGAACGCACCGACCACGTGCGGCGTGGCCATCGACGATCCGGTCTCGTACGCGTACCCACCCGGCACCGACGAGAGGATCCCCTCCCCCGGCGCCCAGTACGACATGAGGTCGTTGCGGTTCGAGAACGAGGAGACCGCGTCGGCGTCACCCACCGAACCGACGCCGTACACGCCGGTCATGCAGGCCGGGAACGAGATGCCGGTCGAGCTGCCGTCGTTCCCCGTGGCCGCGACCGTGGCGATACCGGCCGTGCGCAGCCGGTCGGTCACCGTCCGGTACCCGATCCCGATGCCGTCGGCGTCGCAGGTCGGGCGATCGGCGTAGAGCGAGAACCCGAGACTCAGGTTCGCCGCTGCGATCGTGAAGGTGTTGCGCTGCGCGTAGACCCAGTCGAGTCCCGCCATCTGGTCGCTCGTCCACGAGATCGCCGAGTTGCCCGAGCGCGAGAACACCTGCACCGCGAGGATCGTCGCCTCGGGCGCCACCCCGAGCCGCACGCCGTCGTTCCCCGCGGCGATGCCGGCGACGTGGGTGCCGTGCCCGCACGCGCCCGCCGAGAACGTGCACGGCGCCGCCGATCCACTCCCGAACATCGTGGTCTGCCCGTTCGGGCAGTTCCCACTGCGGGAGAAGCAGGCCTCGCCCACGACCCGACCGGCGAGCATCGGGTGGCTCGCATCCACACCGGTGTCGAGGATCGCCACCGTTGCGCCGCGCCCGGTCGCCCCGGCATCCTGCGCGGCGGCCGCGCCGATCTGGGTGAGGTTCGTCGACGCCGAGATCCGGGAGGCACGATCCGGCTCGATCCCGATGACGCCGGGCGCGGTTCGCAGCGCCTCGACGCCGTCACGATCGAGCTCGGCGGCGACGGCGTCCACGGTGCGGTAGCGCCGGGTGACCTCGGAGTCGGTGCCATCGAACGCCGCCGCGACCTCGGAGGAACTGGCGTCGGGCGCGTAGCGGACGATCACGGGGACGGAACCGTCGGGATCGCCCTCGATCCGGGTCGCGATCCGGTCGAGCGCGGCGTCCACTCCCGGGGCGGCCTCGGGGACGGCGAACGCCGGCAGCGGGGCGGCGAGGAGCGCGATGACGAACGCGGTGAGGACCGCGCCCCGTCCCGCTGCGACGCGCCGCTGGCGTCGACTCCCTCGCACCGCTCGGATCCCTCCTCGTGCCCGCCGGACTCCTCCGTCGGGCGCCCCGACGGTACGACGCGCGCGCTCCGATCGGGCAGCGCTGCCCGATCGGGCGACGCGGATCGGCCGGAACGCTCGACCCTCACCTATCGGCCGTTCCGGGCGTGCGCTTGACCGCCGAACCGGCGGCCCGCGGTGGGGCCGGAAGGGATCGAACCTTCGACCTGGGGATTATGAGTCCCTTGCTCTGACCACTGAGCTACGGCCCCGCGCCGCTCGCAGCCTAAGCCCGAGGCCCGCCGCCGGTCACTCCTCGGACGAGTGCTCGGCCCCGAAGCGCCAGACGTCGTCGTCGACCCGGAGGTAGTTCTCGGCGTCGGTGAAGTCGAAGGTCTCGCGGTCCCCGCCGAAGGTGAAGACCTCCCACTCCTCGCCGTTCCGGCTCGCGAACGCCTCGAAGTCGTAGCGGACGCCGGTCGGATCGGTGACGTTCCACGGCGAGTCGCTGACCTTCCGCCACGCCTTCCCGTCCTCGCTGGTCCACACGTCCGCCGGGTTCTCCCGCAATCCGAAGCCGCCGAAGCAGATGAACTCCTCGGTGACCACGCACTGGTGGCCCGGTCGGGGCGACCACCCGGCGGACCGGGTGACGAGCTCCCAGTCCTCGCCGTCGGCCGAACGCCAGACGTCGTTGAAGTAGGGCGGCTCGCAGTCGGGCAACGGCGAGCAGGTGAAGCCGGCCTCCCCGCCGAGCAGGTAGAGCTCGCCGTCGCGGACGACGACCACCGCACCGGCCCGCGGCTCCCACGGCGCGTCGCCCGTGACCTGCTCCCACTCCGAACCGTCGCGCGATCGCCAGACGTCGTTGTAGTACTCGCGGGCCGGGCCCTGTGCGCCGACCACCGCGGAGTCGTCGTTGCGCGACCCACCGAAGATCCAGATCCAGCCGTCGAAGGAGACCGCCCGGAGGCCGGATCGACCCGCCCACGGCGCCGCCTCGGTCATCCGCTCCCACTCGACCCCGTCGGCCGAACGCCACACGTCGTTGAAGAAGGTCGAGTTCGGCACCTCGGCCGGACACCCCGGAATGCCGGCGGGACACCCCGAGGGAACGACACGGAAGTCCTGGCCCCCCAACACGTAGGCGTACCCGTCGTGCGCGACCGCCTGGAAGTAGGCGCGCGGCGACCACGCGCCCGGGCGATCCTGGGCCCGCACGTTGCGCCAGGTCACGCCGCGGTCGGTGCTGCGCCACACGTCACCCCAGATCGTCCCTGCGCCCGGCACCGTCGACTGCTCGGGCGTGCGCCCCCCCATGAGCAGGAACGCGCCGTCGAGCTCGACGACGTGGAGACCGGCGCGCCCCTCCCACGGCTGGTCGTCGGCGACCTGCTCCCAGGTCCAGTCGGCCACGTCGGCGACAGCCTCGGGCTCCGGCTCCGGCGCCGGATCGGCACGGTTCACGAAGACCGCGATCCCGATCGTGAGGACGAGCGCGAGCACGAGACCGACGGCCTCGAGACGCGGTCGACGGACCCGGGGGGCCTCCTCGACCGGCGCGGCGCCGTGGTGTCCGTGGTCGTCGCTCATGATCCGTGCTCCCGTTGGGTCCGGTGATCGCCGTCCCGTTCGGGCGGCTGCGGACGGCATCGTACGTTCTGCGCGTTCCGTCCGGAGGGCGCGGCTGCGAGTCCGGACGCGACGACGCCCGACCCGTGTGGGGGGTCGGGCGCACGTGAGCTCCGGGGGAGAGACTCGAACTCTCAACCTAGCGGTTAACAGCCGCTTGCTCTGCCGGTTGAGCTACCCCGGAAACCGCACCGCGAGCGGTGCGAGGACGAGAGGGTACCAGCCCCGGTCGATGCGGCTCGCAGCCCCGATCGGGGCTGCACGCGGCCGCGATCCCGCACGCGGGCCCCATTCTGCGATAGGTAAGGGGTCCATGAAGCTGCGCATCGGTCTCGTGGTCGGATTCGCCGCCGGGTACTACCTCGGCGCCAAGGCCGGACGGGCCCGGTACGAGCAGATCCGCCGTCGCCTCGAGCACCTGAGCGACAGCCGGCTGTTCGAGCGACTCCAGGCCGCCGTCGAACTCGGGGTCGAGCGCCTGCGGGCCGACGAGGGACCCCGGTTGCGGGTCATCGTGCTCGACGAGGAGCGCGTCGCCGACTCCGTCGGCTGAACCGCTCCGGTCCGACCCTCCGGGGATCCGACGGATCAGAGTTCGGGCAGGTACTCGCGCAGGCGTGCGCTGCGCCGCGTCGGATGCCGCAACTTCGCCAGCGTCTTCGACTCGATCTGTCGGATGCGCTCCCGCGTCACCCCGAAGGCCTTGCCCACCTCCTCGAGGGTGCGGACCTGTCCGTCGGCGAGCCCGAAGCGCAGCATCACCACCTCGCGCTCACGCGGGTTCAGCTCCTCGAGCGCCTCACGGATGTCGGCCTGCAACTGCGCCAGGTCGGCGGCGGCGGCCGGGGCGACGGCGTTCGGGTCGGCGACGAAGTCGCCGATGGAGGAACCGTCCTCCTCCCCGAGGGGGGCCTCGAGCGAGAGCGGATCCTGCCCGAGCCGCAGGATCTCCTGCACCCGCTCGGGAGTCATCTCGACCTTCTCGGCGATCTCCTCGAGCGTCGGCTCCCGGTTCAGGTCGGAGAGCAGTTGGCGCTGCATCCGTTGCACCTTGTTCATGGTCTCGACCATGTGCACGGGGATGCGGATCGTCCGGGCCTGGTCGGCGATGGAGCGGGTGATCGCCTGGCGGATCCACCAGGTCGCGTAGGTGGAGAACTTGAAACCCTTCGTGTAGTCGAATTTTTCGACGGCACGAATAAGACCCAAGTTACCTTCTTGAATGAGGTCGAGAAATTGCATGCCGCGACCGGTG
>JALRDW010000090.1 GCA_023262065.1 Acidimicrobiia bacterium
CGATCCGTTCCCGGGCGGCCACGAGCGGGGCGGTGTGCCGGGCCACCTCGAGGAGTCGGGCCCGGGCCTCGGGGTCCCGGCGCGGCAGGGCCCGGGGCCGGTCGGGCGGGGTCTCGGGGATGGGCACGGCGCTCACCCCGCCACCGTACCGAACGTACGTTCGCCCCGGCAAGGGGGATCCGGCAGGACCCCGGCTCAGGCCGGACGGACCACCCGGTACCGCAGCACGGCCAGGTCTCGGTTGCGCTCGACGGCCACGAGCTCGAGGTCGAGGCGCGTCGTGATGACCGGGGTGCCGGCGCCGAGCACGACCGGCGCGATCGCGACGATCACCTCGTCGAGGAGCCCGGCCTCGGCGAACGCGGTCGCCACCTGTCCCCCGCCGACGATCCAGCAGTCGAGGTCGCCCGCGGCCGCGCGCATCGCCGCGGCCACCTCGGGGATCGGCGCGTCGGTGAACGTGATGCCGTCGCCGAGCGGCACGGCCGGCGGCTCGCGGTGCGTGAGCACCCAGGTCGGTTGGCGGTGGGGCCACGGTTCCCCCGACTCCGCGAGCGCGTGCTCGACGAAGTCGTAGGTGGTGCGGCCCATGACCATCGCGCCGATGGTCGCGTCGAACGCTGCGAACCCGCCGGGACCCTCGGGGTCGTGATCGGCCGCGAACAGCCAGTCGAGACTCCCGTGCGCGTCCGCGACGAATCCGTCGAGCGAGACGCCGGTGGAGTAGGTGAACATCGCCGCGTGGTCGGGCGACGCGGACGCGTCAGCCCTGGGTGATGGTGGCCTGGCCGCTCGCCGACTTCTTGACCGTGAGGCCGGAGGGCTCAGCGGGCCCGGGGTCCTCGAGGCCGCGGGCGGCGAAGGACCACCCCGCCTCCTCGCCGTAGTACTCCATGAGGTGCTCGACGAGCTCGACGGCCCTCGGCTCGAGCGACGCCCAGTCGGACGCCCGGACCGTGACCACGTTCGAGTAGATCGTCACGTGGCTCGCGCCCGCCTCGAGGAGGCGACGGGCGAGGACGTCCGGTGGGCGGTTCCCCCGCTCGCGGGCGGCCTCGACGGAGTCGTAGCGCTCGGTCGCCATGCTGGTGAGCGAACGGTTCGTGTCGAGGATGCGCACCGCGGGGTCGTTCCCGGGACGCACGGTGACGGTGATCGGCTGACCCATGCGCCGCACCCTACCCGGCCCGTATCCCGGCGTTCCGGACTCGCCGCACCGCTACAGCAGTCGGCCCGGCGGGGGTTCGAGGGTGCGGAACGGGAGGTCGTCGACGTAGGACCACGAGGTGCGGTGGATGGTCGTCGGCCCGTACCCGTTCAGCGCCATCTGGTGCACGGGCGCCGGGTACCCCTTGTTGCCCTCGAAGCCGTAGGCCGGGAAGTGCTCGGCCGCCTCGGCCATGAGCGCGTCACGCGTGACCTTGGCGACCACCGAGGCCGCGGCGATCGACAGGCAGGTCGCGTCGCCCTTCACCACGGTCGTGACGCGCGCCCCGAGCCCGAGGAAGTCGTGCGTGCCATCGAGGAGGATGCGGTCGGGCACGAGGCCCTGGGCCTCGATCCCGGCGAGCGCGCGGGTCCCGGCCAGCCGCAACGCCCTCGTCATGCCGAGCTCGTCGCACTCCCGGGGCGATGCGTGCCCGATCCCGATGGCCACGGCCCACCCGCGCACCGCGGCGGCCCCGCGCTCACGGGCCGCCGGGCTCATCTGCTTCGAGTCGCGCACCCCCGGGATCGGTTCACGCCCGGGCACCACCGCGGCGATCGTCGCCGGCCCGGCCCACGCGCCGCGCCCGACCTCGTCGAGCCCGCAGACGATCCGGTCGCCCGCGGCCCAGCAGCGTTCCTCGACCTCGAGGGTGGGATCGGGGCGTCGAGTGGCCACGGGCCGACCGTAGCCAACGGTCGACGGTCGAGGGGTACCCATCGCGCACCGCGCGGGCGTACGCTCCCCCGGTGGAGCAGGGGGATCGGGTCGAGGTGCGTTCGCGGTTCCAGCGCGAGTGGTCCCGCGGCTTCGAGGTGGCCGAGGTCGTCCACGGCGACGACGTGCGCTACCGGGTCCGCCGTCGCAACGACGGCGCGGTGCTCCCCACGCTGTTCGCGGATGACGAGGTGCGCGGCGAACGCCGCAAGCGCGAGACGTGGTGGGTCTGACCCGCGAGACCTGATCGGGCGGTGGTCCGCCCCGACGTCAGTCCTTGGTGCGGGAGAGCGCGGCGATGAGGTCCTCGACCGGGATCGCCTGCATCGTGGTGGTGCGCATGGTGCCCCGTGCGGCGAGGGCGACGGCGGCGTTCGCCATGGCCTTCTCGTCGGGGGCCTCGATGATGTTGAGGAAGTCCCACTGCCCCATGAGGGCGTACTGCACGACGACCTTCAGCCCCATCCTCTCAACCTCGTCGCGCACCTGCTGGATGCGCTCGGGGTGTTCGCGGACGGTGGCCCAGCCATCGGGACCGAGCGTGGTGAGCATGGCGTAGAACGGCACGGCGGCGACTCTAGCCCTGCGCCCCGAGCAGCGCGTCGTGCACGTCGGCGAGGGTCGCGAACGGCTTGAAGCGCACGTCGTTGTGCGCGCACCAGGCGGCGAGGCCGGCCTTGGCGAACACCAGGTCGGCGAGGAGCGCCGCCTTGCGGTCGCTCGTCCCGTCCCCGACGAGGACGGTCGTGCGGCCGGCGCGGGCGGCCTCCTTGATCGGGGCCTGCTTGCAGGTGCCGCAGGACGAGCACGCGCAGCACCGGTCCTCGTGCGGGAACTCGAGCGTCCCGGTGGTCCAGTCGACCCGGTTGGCGAGGACCGGGATGCCGAGCGCCCCGCCGACCTCGTGGACGGTGAGTCCGAAGCCGTCGGAGACGATGCGCACCTCGGCCCCGGCGGCCCGCAGGGCGGCGACGAGCGGTTCGAACCCCGGATCGAGCGGCACCTCGGCCGCCGCGCCCACGAGGAGGTCCCGGTCGTGCGGCAGCAGATCCCACTCGTCGAGCAGACACGCCCGCGACGGGATCTCACCCCGGGCGTACTCGGCGTCCACCTCGCGCCAGCGCGGATCGGCGAACCGCTCGAGGACGTGCACACCGGTATCGGCGGTCGTGATGGTGCCGTCGAAGTCGAGGAACACCGACAGCGTCGCGGGGTCGTGGCGCACCCCCCGATGCTACGGGCCGGACCCGACTGCCCGCCGACGCAACGGGGCCCGGTCGGCGAACCGACCGGGCCCCTCGTCGTGCGGTGGTGGTGCTACCGACCGATGGTCGGGTCCGGGGACTCGCCGCCGGAGAACACCTGCTTGAGCTCGCCGACCCCCACGAGGTCCAGCTCGTTGAGCTGGAGGTTGTCGTAGGCCAGCACACCCATCTCGGGCATGTCGAGACCCATCTCCTCGTGCTCGGCCTCCGAGCGGATACCGCCCTTCGTGACCGCGTTCTGGATCTTGAAGAAGGCGAATGCGATGCCCAGGATCACGGTCCAGATCACGAGCGCACCGATCGCCTGCGCCGCGAGCTGCTTCGAGCCGAGCCCGAAGTCGTAGAGGATCCCGGTGACACCGGAGGCCTCCGCCGCTGCACCCTTCGCCGTGAGGTTCCACCCGGCGCCGTAGTCACCGGAGGCGAAGATCCCCACGAAGAGCACACCGAGCGTCCCGCCGATGCCGTGGACCGAGATGGCGCCGACCGGGTCGTCGATGCCCTTGCGCTCGAAGAAGAAGAGCGCCTCGATCACGATGATCGCCGCCACGATGCCGATGACGGCCGCGGCCCAGGGCTGCACGAAGGCGCACGGGGCGGTGATCGCCACGAGGCCGGCGAGCATGCCGTTCACCATCATGCCGGGATCGGGCTTGCCCATCCGCTTCATGACGTAGAACATCGCGGCGGTGGCACCGAAGGCTGCCGCCACGGCCGTGTTGACGGCGACGACGACGAACTGGACGTCGGTGGCCGCGAAGGTCGATGCCGCGTTGAAGCCGAACCACCCGAAGAGCAGGATGAACGTGCCGAGCATGGCCATCGGGATGTTGTGCGCGCCGAGGGCCCGCGGCTTGCCGTCGGCTCCGTACTTGCCGATGCGGGGCCCGAGGACGATGGCACCGGCGAGAGCCGCCACACCACCGACCGCGTGGACCACGCCGGAGCCGGCGAAGTCGACGTAGCCGAAGCCGAGCTCGAGGCTGTTGCCGAGCTGCGAGAGCCAGCCCCCGCCCCAGGTCCAGGCGCCGAACAGCGGGTAGTAGATGGCGCCGCAGAAGAGGCCCCACACCACGAACGACTTCCACTTCCAACGCTCGGCCATCGAGCCGGTCGGGATGGTGGCGACCGTGTCCATGAAGGCGACCATGTAGAGGAAGAACGCCAGGATCGGTGCACTCGTCGGACCATTGCCGTAGCCGGTACCCGTGAGGAGGAACCCGGACTTGCCCCAGAGGAACACCCAGGAGCCGGAACCGAGGAGGGCGCCGTCACCCATCGCCTTGTCGAGCCCGAAGTAGCCCGGGTACGAGAACCCGCTGAACATGAGCGGGAAGCCGATGAGGAAGAAGCCCACGAACCCGAGGCCGAAGATGGCGAAGTTCGTGCTCACGACGTGGGCCGCGTGCTTGGCCCGGGTGAACCCGGTCTCGACGAGCGCGAAGCCCGCCTGCATGAAGATCACGAGGAGCGCCCCGATCACGATCCACAGCAGGTTGAGGCTGAGCCCCACGCCGGGTCCGGTCGGGATGGTCGTGTCCTTGAAGGTGTCGGCGGCGAAGGCCGCCCCACCGGAGGACATCATGGCGAGTGCGGTGAGGACGCTGAAGATCATCGCCCTCCGCTTGGTCAGTCTCACGTCTCCCTCCCAGGAGGCTGTCCGAGCCCTGACCAGCGCCGTTGCAGGTCGTTCCGCTCGTGGGTACCGATGTGACGCAGGGCAACCTACGGACGATCCGTTTCCCGGGATGTTCCGCTCCGTGAACCGGAGGCGACGCC
>JALRDW010000104.1 GCA_023262065.1 Acidimicrobiia bacterium
CCACGTCCTTGTTCTTGTGCTGGGACCGCTCGTTCTGGCATGACGTCACGATGCCGGTCGGCAGGTGCGTGATGCGCACGGCCGAATCGGTGACGTTGACGTGCTGGCCGCCGGCGCCCGAGGACCGGTAGGTATCGATGCGGAGGTCGCCCTGATCGATCTCGGGCGCGTCGCCCTCCTCGATCGCCGGGACGACGTCGAGGGAGGCGAAGGCGGTCTGGCGCCGGGCCTGGGAGTCGAAGGGCGAGATGCGCACGAGTCGGTGCACCCCGCGCTCGCCCGTCAGCATCCCGTACGCGTAGCGCCCGCGCACGGTGAAGGTCGCCGAGGTGATCCCCGCCTCCTCGCCCAGCGACACGTCGTCGATGGTGACCGAGAAGCCCTGGCGCTCCGCCCAACGGGTGAACATCCGCAGCAGCATCTGCGCCCAGTCCTGCGCGTCGGTCCCGCCCGCCCCCGACTGGATCGCGCAGATCGCGTCCAGCTCGTCGTGCTCGCCGGTGAACAGGGCCCGCAGCTCGAGCCGGTCGAGCTCGGTCCGCAGGCGCGCCGCCCCGTCCTCGATCTCGGGTTCGAGGGACGCATCCCCCTCCTCCCGTGCGAGCTCGGCCAGCGTCTCGAGGTCGCTCACCTGCTCCTGCAGCGCCTCGACCATCGTGATGTCGTCACGGACCTGAGCGAGCTCCGTGGTGACCCGTCGGGCCGCATCGGCGTCGTCCCAGAGGTCGGGACGACTCGCCTCGGCCTCGAGCGCGACGAGTCGGTCCCGGGCCTCCGCGATGCGCAGGTACCCGACCGCATCGGCGACGCGGCGCGCGAGATCGGCAAGCTCGTCGGAGAAGTCTCGCAACGGACTCAGCCGCCGTGGCAGTTCTTGTACTTCTTGCCGCTGCCGCACCAGCACGGCTCGTTGCGGCCGGGCACGCGCTCGACCCGCACCGGCTGCTGCGCCGGCGCGTCGGCGATCGGTGCCTCGCCGGCCGGACCCATCGGGCCCTCGCCCGGGTCGAAGCCGGCCGCCGCGGCCTCGAACGCGGCGGCACCCTGCGCACCGTCGTCCGGGGCCGAGTACGTGAGGGCCCTCGGGGTGAGCGGGATCGGGTCCTGGGCGACCACCTCGAGGCGGAACACGTACTGCACGAAGTTGTCGCGGACCGACTCCATCATGGCCCCGAACATGTCGAAGCCCTCTCGCTGCCACTCGGCGAGCGGGTCCCGCTGGCCCATGGCCCGCAGGTTGATCCCCTCGCGCAGGTAATCCATCTCGTAGAGGTGCTCGCGCCAGTGCTGATCGATCACCGAGAGCATGACGCGGCGCTCGATCTCGCGCAGCTGCTCGGACCCGATCGCGGCCTCCTTGGCCTCGTAGGCCGCCATCGCCTCGTCGAGGAAGGCGCGACGCGCCGACTTCACGGAGTCGAGGGCCCGCACCTGGTCCTCGGTGAACTTGGAGTCGGTGAGCGCCTGCATGCCCAGCACGAGCTCCTCGACGTCCCACTCCTCCGAGAAGTTCCCCGCGCAGTTGGCGTCGATGACCGCATCGATCGCCTCCTCGATCGCGGCGAGGGCCTCATCCTGGAGGGAACCGCCGTCGAGGATCTGCTGACGGCGCTGGTAGATCACCTTGCGCTGCTCGTTCATCACCTCGTCGTACTTGAGGACGTCCTTGCGGATCTCGAAGTTGCGATCCTCGACCGTGCGCTGAGCCCGTTCGATCGCCCGCGAGACCATCTTCGCCTCGAGCGGCACATCGTCGGGGAAGGTCCGGCCCATCACCCAGTTCATCGCGTTCGACGCGAACAGGCGCATGAGGTCGTCCTCGAGGGACAGGTAGAACCGGCTCTCGCCGGGATCCCCCTGACGTCCCGACCGCCCGCGGAGCTGATCGTCGATGCGTCGGCTCTCGTGGCGCTCGGTACCGAGCACGTAGAGCCCGCCGAGTTCGCGCACCTCGTCGCCCTCGGCCCGACACGTGACCTTGAGGTCCGCGAGCAGCTGCTCGTACACCTCGGGCTCCGCCTCCGGACTCGAGCCCCGGGCGAGCAGCTCCTGCTCCGCGAGACCCTCCGGGTTGCCGCCGAGGAGGATGTCGACGCCCCGACCGGCCATGTTCGTGGCCACGGTGACCGAACCGATGCGACCGGCCTGGGTCACGACCGTCGCCTCCCGCTCGTGCTGCTTGGCGTTGAGCACCGCGTGCTTGATGCCCCGACGGTCGAGCAGACGGCTGAGGCGCTCGGACTTCTCGACCGAGATCGTGCCCACCAGCACCGGCTGGCCCTTGGTGTTGCGCTCGGCGATGTCGTCGGCGAGCGCGTTGAACTTCGCCTCCTCGGTCTTGTAGATGAGGTCGCCCTCGTCCCGCCGCTGGGGCGCGCGGTTCGTCGGGATGCTCACCACGTCGAGACCGTAGGTGTGCACGAACTCGCCGGCCTCGGAGGAGGCCGTACCGGTCATGCCCGCGAGCTTGTCGTAGAGCCGGAAGTAGTTCTGCAGGGTGACGGTCGCGAGGGTGTGGTTCTCCTCCTTGATCCGCACCCCCTCCTTCGCCTCGACCGCCTGGTGGAGGCCTTCGCTCCAGCGCCGACCGTCGAGGATGCGGCCGGTGAACTCGTCGACGATCTTGACCTCGCCGTCGGCGACCACGTAGTCGACCTCGCGCTTGAACAGCTCCTTGGCCCGCAGGGCGGCCTGGAGTTGGTGGACGAAGTTCTGGTTGACGTGCTCGTAGAGGTTCGCGACGCCGAGCGCCTCCTCCACCCTCCGGATGCCCTCCTCGGTGGGCACGACGGTCTTCTTCGCCTCGTCGACCTCGTAGTCCCGGTCCCGCTGCAACCCCTTCACCACGCGGGCGAACTGGTAGTAGAGCGCCTGCGCGTCGTCGGCGCGCCCCGAGATGATGAGCGGCGTGCGGGCCTCGTCGATGAGGATCGAGTCGACCTCGTCGACGATCGCGTAGTGGTGGCCGCGCTGAGCCTGACCGCCGAGGGAGTCCGACATGTTGTCGCGCAGGTAGTCGAAGCCGAACTCGTTGTTCGTGCCGTAGGTGATGTCGGCGAGGTACGCCCGCCGCTTCTCCGCCGGATCGTCGATGGCCGGCAGCACCATCCCCACCTCGAGGCCGAGGAACCGGTGCACCCGGCCCATCCACTCGGCGTCACGGCGGGCGAGGTAGTCGTTCGTGGTCACCACGTGGACGCCGAGACCGCTGAGCGCGTTGAGGTAGGTCGGCAGGGTCGAGACGAGGGTCTTGCCCTCGCCGGTCTTCATCTCGGCCACCCAGCCGAAGTGCAGCGCTGCGCCGCCCATCACCTGGACGTCGTAGTGACGCTGCCCGAGGACCCGCCTGGCCGCCTCCCGGACCGTGGCGAACGCCTCCGGCATGAGGTCGTCGAGGTCCTCGCCCCGTGCGAGCCGGTCCCGGAACGCTGCGGTGAGCGCCCGCAACTCGTCGTCACTACGGGCCTCCATCTCGGGCTCGAACGCCGCGACGAGCGGGACCACCGACTGGACGACCTTGAGCTTGCGGCCTTCACCGGCGCTGAGGATCTTCTTGAACAGGCTCATGACGGGCCGCAGTCTAGGGGCGCAGCCGCGACCGCCCCCCGTCGGCACGGACGCGACCGCGGACCCGGTCGTGAACCGGGACCGGGCGGCCGGTTCCGGGCGTTCAGCGCGGGGTCGTGTGACTCGGGCCGCAGGGGGCCGCAACCGTGGGCGTCGGTGCATCGACGAGCCACGGGAGCACGGCCTCGACGACGGCGTCGAGCGGCGGGTGGTACCAGCCGCTCCGCACGGCCACCGCGAGGACGCCGGCCCGCCCGGGGGCGGACTCGACCTCGAGGGCCGGTGGGCGGCGTCGACCCGGGGGGAGTTGACGGATCACGCTGCCGTTCCTTTCGTTGCGAGCATCGTCGGCATCACCGGTCCCCACCTTGAGGGCCGGATCGCGGTTCGGGTGCGTTCCGCGCGTGACCCGCGGCACGCGCCCTCGCCCCGTCGGTGCGTGCTACGCACGCGGCGAGCACCGTCCGTGCACCGGCGGCGCGCAGCGCTCGGGCCGCCGCGGTCAGCGTGCCGCCGGTCGTGAGCACGTCATCGACGACGAGCACCGGGGAGCGCACCGCGGCGAGGGCGACGAAGCGCGGGCCCGCGAGCCGCGCCGAGCGCGCACGACCGGTCTGGGGGTGCGGGTCGAGCCGGCGCAGCGTGCTGCGACTCCCGCGGCCGAGTGACCGGGCGACCGCCGCCGCGAGCAGTGCCGCATGGTCGAAGCCGCGCGCCCGTCGACGGGTGTCGGTGGTGGGGGCCCAGGTCACGGTGAGGTCGTCGAGCGGGATGCCTCGGGCGAGGATCCCGGCCACGACCGGCGCCACGAGCCAGTCGATCGCCGCCCGTTCGTTGCGGTACTTGACCCGGGCGACCACCTCCCGGGTGATGCCGTCGTAGGCGCGGCCCGCGATGAGGAGGTCGAGGCCCGACGGCGTCGGACCCGGCGCACCGGTCCGGGCGGTCGCCGCACAGGCCGGGCACGGGCTGGCCCCGGCGCGCCCGCACGGGCACCGACCCCCGAGGACGAGTGCGGCCAGGGACGCACGGGACCCCGAAGCGTTCGGTGCGAGGTGTCCGGACATGCGAGGGACCGTACCGAGGACCTGTGACGGCCTCCCGGTACGGTCCCGTCGACTGCGTCCGACGCAGGACCCGGAGCGGATCAGTACCGGTAGTGCTCGGGCTTGTACGGGCCCGAGGCCGGGATGCCGAGGTAGTCGGCCTGCTTCTCGGTGAGCGTGGTGAGCTTCACCCCGAGCTTCTCGAGGTGCAGGCGCGCCACCTCCTCGTCGAGGTGCTTCGGGAGCGTGTACACCTTGCGCTCGTAGAAGTCGCGGTGGCCGAAGAGCTCCATCTGGGCGATCACCTGGTTCGTGAACGAGTTCGACATCACGAACGACGGGTGCCCCGTCGCGCACCCGAGGTTCAGCAGTCGGCCCTCCGCGAGCACGATGATCGAGTGCCCGTCGGGGAACTTCCACTCGTCCACCTGGGGCTTGACCACCACGCGCTCGACCCCCGGGTACTTCGCCAGACCCGCCATGTCGATCTCGGTGTCGAAGTGCCCGATGTTGCCGACGATCGCGTTGTGCTTCATCCGGGCCATGTGGTCGACGGTGATGACGTCGCAGTTGCCGGTCGTGGTGATGAACACGTCCGCCGTCTCGACGACGTCCTCGAGCGTCGTGACCTGGTAGCCCTCCATCGCCGCCTGCAGCGCGCAGATCGGGTCGATCTCGGTGATGATCACCCGAGCGCCCTGCCCCTTGAGGGACTGGGCCGAGCCCTTGCCGACGTCGCCGTAGCCCGCGACCACGCACACCTTGCCCGAGAGCATGACGTCGGTGGCCCGGGCGATGCCGTCCACGAGCGAGTGACGGCAGCCGTAGAGGTTGTCGAACTTCGACTTCGTGACGGAGTCGTTGACGTTGATCGCCGGGAACAGGAGCTTGCCCGCCTCCTGCATCTGGTACAGGCGGTGGACCCCGGTCGTGGTCTCCTCGGTCACACCGATGACCTCCGCCGCGACACCGTGCCAGCGCTGCGGTTCCTCGGCGAGGATGCGCCCGAGGAGGCCGAGCACGACCGCGTACTCCTCGTTGTCGGCGGTCGACGGGTCCGGCACCTTCCCGGCCTTCTCGAACTCGACACCCTTGTGGATGAGCAGGGTCGCGTCACCACCGTCGTCGAGCAGCATGTTCGGCCCCGTGCCGCCCGGCCACGACAGCGCGCGGTCCGTGCACCACCAGTACTCCTCGAGCGTCTCGCCCTTCCATGCGAACACCGGGACGCCGCTCGGCGCGTCGATCGTGCCGTCACGGCCCACCGCCACGGCGGCCGCCGCGTGGTCCTGGGTCGAGAAGATGTTGCAGGACGCCCAGCGCACCTCGGCGCCGAGGTCGACGAGCGTCTCGATGAGCACGGCCGTCTGGATGGTCATGTGCAGCGAGCCGGTGATGCGGGCGCCGGCGAGCGGCCGGGACGCGCCGTAGCGCTCGCGGAGGGCGATGAGGCCCGGCATCTCGTGCTCGGCGAGCTCGATCTCCTTGCGGCCGAAGTCGGCCAGCGAGAGGTCGGCGACCTTGAAGTCGCCGGACGGCAGCACGCGGGTGGGTGCGGTCATGGTCATGTGGGCTGTCTCCATGTGGAAGGGCACGCGCACACACCCCGGCGGGGTGGGCGGCGTGCGATTCGGATGGAGTCGGCCCGGATCACCGGGTGACAGCCACGTGGGGGCCCGACCAGGACGCCCACATTACCCCTCGGTGGAACCCAGGATTCCCTTCAGCGTCGCGATCGCATCGATCGGTCCGGGATCGACCCCACGGTCCGCCGCGAGGTGCACCGAGGTCCAGTCCCCCACGTACATGAGGTCGAGGAGCTGGGCCAGACGGCCCTCTCCGGCGGCCGCCACCGGGATCACCTGGTGCACCGCCTCGTCGATGATGTCGCGCGTCACATCGATGCGCGGCGCCAGCCGGTCGTGCTCGTGGTCGTGCCGGAGCTCGACGATCGAGATCAGTTGCCGGGTCACGTCGCCGTGCTGACCCCACCCACAGATCTCGTTGTGGTCGAGCTCCGGATAGGCCGCCCAGAACGCGGGGGCCTTGGCGTTCTCGTTGATGTCGCACTTCCAGCGCATCGCGGCGACCGCACCGATGGCCCCGCCGCCGTAGACGAGCGGGATCGTCCCGTCGATGCGCCGCGCCACCTCCCGGGCGACGTTGGCGGGTGCAGCCACCTCCCGGGTGCTCGCGTCGCGTCGCCGGGCGAGCTGGTCGATCGCGTGCGTGATCCACTCGTCTGTGTCGGCGAGGAGCCCGATCGCCCCGAGCGTGCCGAGGATCGGGGCGATGAGCGTGCCGATCGCAGCCCGCGGCATGTACCCGGTCGGGCAGGGAACGTGCAGCGCCCCGGCGTCGGCGGCCAGACCCGCGAGCGCACCGCCGCTCGACACCGCCACCACCCGGGCGCCCGCCTCGATCGCGCCCCGCGTCATCGCGACGGTCTCCTCCGTGTCGCCGGAGTAGGACACCGCGAACACCAGCGTGCGCGGCCCGATGTAGGCCGGCGTGCGCATCTGCTTGTGGACCGATACGGGCAGGCACAGCTCGCCCGAGGCCGCCGCCGCGAGCACATCACCCGAGATCCCGCTGCCGCCCATCCCGAGCACGGCGATGCTCGTCAGGTCGGCGGCCTGCGGCAGCACGGCGCCGGCGAGGGCATCCGCCGTGGCGGCGCGCGCCGCGGCGAGCTGCTCCGGGAGCCCGCTGACCGCGTCGACGAATCCGAGCGTGTCGAGCATCAGGCCTCGAAGGTCGGGCGGATGCCCTCGGCCTCGGCCCGGGCGAGCAGCCGGGCGAGCTCCGCCTCGTCGAGCGCCTCGGCCTCATCGATGAGCATGATCGGGATGTCCTCGCGCACCGCGTACCGGCGGGCGAGCCGCGGGTTCACGAGCGAACCCTCGTCGGCGAAGTAGAGCAGCGGTCCCTTGTCCTCGGGGCAGGCGAGGATCTCGAGGAGCTTCGGGTCGAGGGCCATGGTTCTCCTTGGGTTCGGTCAGACCCCGCCCCGCACGAGGGCGAGGACCTCGGCGGTGCGGGCCGCGCAGGCCGCCGCATCGGCGGCCTCGAGGTTGAGTCGGAGGAGCGGTTCGGTGTTGCTGGGCCGGAGGTTGAACCACCAGTCACCGCAGTCGACGGTGAGGCCGTCGAGCCGGTCCTGGTCGGCATCACCGTAGGCGGCCGCGATCCGATCGATGACCGCGTGGGGATCGGCCACGGTCGAGTTGATCTCGCCCGAGGCCGCGTAGCGTTCGAACGGACGGCGCAGCACCGAGAGCGGCTCGGCGCTGCGGCTCAACTGCTCGAGCACGACCATCGCGGCGATGAGCCCCGAGTCGGCGCGCCAGTTGTCGCGGAAGTAGTAGTGCCCGGAGTGCTCACCGCCGAAGACCGCTCCCGTCTCGGCCATGACCTGCTTGATGAAGGAGTGGCCGACTCGGGTGCGGACCGGTTCCGCCCCCATCTCGCGCACGACCTCGGGCACCGCCTTCGAGCAGATGAGGTTGTGCACGACCGTCTCGCCGGCCCCCGTGCGCTCGAGGATGCCGTGGGCGACGATCGCGGTGGTGAGCGAGCCCGACACCGGCTCGGCGCGGTCATCCACGAGGAACACCCGATCCGCGTCGCCGTCGAACGCGAGCCCGATGTCCGCACCGTGCTCGATGACCGCACGTCGGAGGTCCACGAGGTTCTCGGGCTGGATCGGGTCGGCCGGGTGGTTCGGGAACGTGCCGTCGAGCTCGGGGTACAGGATCGTCAGCTCGAACGGGAGCGCCTCGAACACGGCCGGGACCACGAGGCCACCCATCCCGTTCGCCGTGTCGGCGACGACGCGCAGGGGTCGGAGTGCTCCCGCATCGGAGAGGAAGGACCGCACGTGTGTGGCGAACTCGTCCAGCAGGCCGCGCTGGGTCACCCGGCCCGGCTCCTCGGCGCGCTCGAGGAGGTCGGCCGCCACCGCCTCCTTGATCTGGAGCAGGCCGGTCGCCTCACCGATCGGTGCTGCACCGGCGCGGCACATCTTGATGCCGTTGTACTGGGCCGGGTTGTGGCTGGCGGTGAACTGGACCGCCGGCGAGTCGAGGAACCCGCTCGCGAAGTAGACCATGTCGGTCGAGGACAGCCCGATGTCGACGACGTCGGCCCCCGCCATGACCGCCCCCTCGATGAAGGCCCGGGACAGCGGCACCGAGGACGGGCGCATGTCGTGGCCCACGACGACGGTGGACGCACCGGTGAACCGGACGAACGCGTTGCCGATCCGACGGGCGATCGACTCGTCGATCTCCTCGGGGTAGAGGCCGCGGACGTCGTAGGCCTTGAAGATGGTGTCGAGCGCGTCGGGCACGGGGCGCCTTGAGGTCCTCGACCGCCCGGGGCGGGCGGGACGGGAGAGCCTACTCCCCGCTCCCGGCGGGCCCATCCTCCTCGAACACGGCCAGCAACGAGGCCGCCCGGGCCGCCAGCGCCGGGTCGAGGTCCTCGATGCCGACCACGGAGCGCAGTGCCGGCCCGAGCCGGGCCGCGGCCCCGGCGCGTCCACCCCGCCGCGCCTCCATGACCTCGGCGGCGGCACCGTCGTGGCCGGCGGCGGCGAGGTCCCGGGCCAACGCCTCGACGCTGTCCTCCGGTGGGGCGGGACCGTCGACCCCGGGTCGGGCCGCGGCCTCGAGCGCCTCGAGCTCGTCCACCTCGATCGGGTGGGGGTCGCCCCAGCGGGCGAGCGCGGGCCAGCGACGACCGAGCACGACCAGACCGACGAGGCCCGCGATGGTGACCAGGATGCCGAACCACTCGATGCCGGACCGCTCGAACCGCAGCGTGACCTCCCGCGAGGTCGGCACGACGACCATGAAGTTCGGCGTCGCCCGGTACGGACCGTCGGCGCCCTCGACCCGCCAGTTCGGGTAGTACGACTCGCGCACGATGACCGGCACACCGACCCGGGACACGCGGAACGAGATCGACCGATCGGTCCGCCGCACGTCGCTCACCCGCACCTCGGGCAACTCGGTCCGCGGCACGGCGCGGGCCCGCGTCGCATCGGGCTCCCGGTCCCAGGACCTCGGGCCGTCGACCGTGAGCGGCCGATCGATCGCGCTCGGGTCGTTGAACCATCCGACCGAGATGCACTCCCACGCGCCGAGCTCGGGCGATCGGGCGCCGACGACCGGTTCCCGTCCGAAGCACTCCGGCTGGGTTCCCGCACGGGCCCGCGTCACCACCGGCTCGCTCGACAGCGCCTCGACGAGTCGGCTGTCCCGGACCCGGTAGATGTTCCAGCCGAGCGGGTCCTGCCCGTCGGTGTCGGGCGTGGTGGCGAGGAGCGACAGACGGGCGTCCGCGTCGGCCGCGGCCTTCGCGGCCGGGGACCAGGCGAGGTAGTACTGCTCCCCCATCAGCTGCATCCAGCGCACCCCGAGGTCGAAGTCCTGGATCTGGCGGTAGTCGAGCCCGCGCACCGGGTTCGACGCGTTCCCCGGTCCCGAGATCGGGCTCACCCCCATGAAGTGGTACGGCGTCGTGGCGGCCGACTCGAAGTACAGGCCCTCGACCGACTGGATCCGGCCATCGGTGAAGTAGGGCAGGAGCTCGAGCGCGAGCGGCGTGCCGTAGTTGTCGATGGCACCCCCGCCCTCCCAGATCGCCCGGCCCGCCGGCAGGTCGCCCATCTCGGCGATGAGCGCCTGGAACTCCGGCCAGGCCTTCGGACGGGTCGCGTCCGCACGCGTGTCCTGGTACCCGCTGTAGTTCCACTCGGCCCAGAAGTCGAGGAACCCTCGGGTCGAGAACGCCCGGCCGAGGCAGAACACTGCGATCGCGACGAGGGTCGCCGACATGACGATGCGCCGGAGCTCACCGGCGTCGCGCCCGCGGACGACGAGCGCGATCCGGAGCGATCCCCACCGGATGGCCTCACCCACGGCGGTCGCCGCGAGCAGCCCGAGGCCGAGGTACCAGAACGGGAGGAACCGCAGGTTCCAGGCGTGCAGCTCCGGCCACACCACGAACACGATCCCGAACACGGTCGTCGTCACGAGGATCACGACCGTGGCCCGGCGCCGCAGCGCGACGCCGAGCACCGCACCGACCGCCGCCAGCCCCAGCATCCACCAGGTGAACGGCGGGAACGGACCGACCCACGCGCCGTTCGTCGGGAACAGGTAGGTCGTGTACTCGGTGATCTTCTCGTACCGCATGTTCGCGGTGTACGAGAAGGACGCGAGCAGTGGCAACGACCAGCACGCCGTGACCGCGGCCGCCACACCGCCGATCGCCGCAGCCATCGGGAGGCGCCGGATGGGCCGGAGCGCGGTGAGGAGCACGACCGCCCCACCGACGATCGCGAAGATCCCGACCACGAGGTGGCTGAGGACCGTCGCCGCGAGCAGGGCTGCCGGCACCCACGGCCGGAGGCGACGGTCGAGCGCGGCGCCGAAGGTGCCCAGGAAGCACAGGGCGAACGCGATGGCGATCGAGAACGAGAACTCGCCCGCGAGCGTGCTCCGCAGGGTGCCACCCATGATGCCCTGGTTGAACGCGACGGTCTGCAGGGCGGGGGTGGTCGCCGTCGCACCCTTGAAGAACAGGAAGAGCACCGTCGCGATCGCGAACAGCTCGGGGGTCGGGCGCGGCGCGCGCAGGCCCCGCCCGAACACGTAGGCGGCGGCGGGCATCGCGACGACCCCGGACACCGTCACGAGCTTGAACGCGATGTCGTAGGGCAGCACCACGTCGAGGAGCACCACCGCGAGCGCGGGCAGCGGGAAGTAGAACTGCCCGGCCGGGAACCCTGCGAACCAGTCGGGGGCCCATCCCGCGAGCCGCCCCTGCGGCAGCAGGTGGTCGCGCAGGTACGCCGGGAACCACACGTGGGCGCCCATGTCGCCACCGTTGGTCGTCGTGTTGCGCAGGAGCAGCTCCGGGTGGAGCGCGGCGAGGACCGTGACGCAGGCCGCCACGACGACGAGGGCCGAGACGAACCGGGTCGGGTCGCGCCGACGCCCCCCGGCCGGGGACCGGGTCGCCGCGGCGGAGGGCGTCGTGGTCACGTCGGGCATTGTTCCACCGCGCGCACGCTTCCGACGCGCGCTCCACGCGTCACGTCGGATCCCGGCGGTGCGGGGGCCGACGCTCGAGTGGGGTGGACCGTCGCCCGACGGCGACGTCAGCGGGCCGGGACGGGTCGGGCGAGGTCGAGGACCCGTCCGAGGGCGACCGGACCCTCCTGGCCGACCCAGGCCCGGGCGTCACAGCGGGCGCAGCGACGGAAGGCGACGTCCTCGCCCCCGACCGCCATCCGGATCTCGATGAGGTCGTGGTGACCACAGTGCGTGCAGCGCATCTCGTCTCCCAGCGTCGTCGTGCACCTGACGGGGAGGTATCGGCGGCTGGGCCCTTCGACCTTGAGCGCGGCCCCGGATCGCCCGCGATCCGGGGCCCGGGCCCGCTCCCGGGCCGCCCGACCGGGCCCAGGGGCCCACTCCGGCCCGGTCAGCTCGCGATGAGCCAGATCGCGGTGATCGTGTTGAACCCGGCGTGGAGCCAGATCGACCGGGACAGGTCCCCGCCGCGCACGGCCACGATCCCACACACCACGGAGAGCACGAGCAGCGGGACGAGGGCCAGGACCGCGCTCGGGTCGAGGAGCGGGTGCACGAGGGCGAACACCACGGAGGAGACCCCGATCGCCACCACCGGACGGAACCGACGCTGCAGCGACCGCAGCAGGGCGCCGCGGAAGAGCAGCTCCTCCCCGATCGGGGCGGCGATCGCCACGGCGAGCGCGCCCGCGAGGGCCGCCGCACCGCTGCTGCGGTCGATGATCCGGACCACCTCCTGGGAGGGTGACTCATCGAGCAGCCACTGCACGGGGACGAGGAGTGCGCCGGTGCCGACCGAGATGCCGACGCCCACGAGACCCCACCACCAGTCGCGGAGCCGGATGCGCAGTCCGAAGTCGGCCCGGAGGCTCCCGACCCCCTTCGTGCGCGCCACGAGCAGCAGGGCGAGGACCACCGCACCGTTCTGGGCCACGGTGCCCACGAGGATGTTCCACCCCGTCGGCCGTTCGGGATCGGACGAGAACGCGGCGGCCATCCCGGCCGCCACGACCGACACCGCGATCGCCGCGAACCACACCCAGATGACGTCGCCCAGGCCCCAGCGGACCCGACGGGGCGGAGCCGACGGGACGGCGGGCGGCGGCCAGTCCGGATGCACGGTCATCGATCGCCGAGCGTAGGCGCGCACCCCCGGCGGGCCCGGTGCGGGACCGGGCGCCGGTCCGCCGCACCCCGACGGTACGGATGTCCCGGCGGCGTCGTACGATGCCACCACGGGTCACCGATCCCCGACCGGTGCGCCCACGACCGACAGGAAGCACCACGATGCCCATCGCAACCGTCGAGCAGCCCGGAGCGACCCGGTGAGCCCCAAGGTGACCCCGCCGCCCGGGGACGACGGGCGCCCCGCCGGCGGATCGGCCGGGTCCGGTTCGCGCCCCTGGCCCCGCTGGGCGCCGATCGTCGTCATCGGCGTGGTCGTCGCACTCTTCCTCGCCATCAACCTCGGAGGATCCTCGAGCCCATCCACCGAGATCACCTACTCGGAGTTCACCACCGCCGTCGCCGAGGGCCAGATCGACTCCGTCACCCTCGACCCGGCGAACGGCGAGATGACCGGTGAGTTCACCGCAGCCGGCGCCAAGGCCAACGACGGCGTCACCGGGTTCACCTCGACCGGTCCGAACGATGCGTTCCCCGACCCGCTCGTGGCCCAGATGGACGAGCAGGGCGTCGACTACAACTACACGCGCGAGACCTCGAACCCGCTGCTGCAGGCGCTCGTGTACCTGCTGCCGGTGCTCCTGATCATCGGGTTCTTCCTCTGGATGAACCGGCGAGCCCAGGGTCAGATGGGCGCCGTCATGAACATCGGGCGCAGCCGCGCCAAGGTGTACAACGCGGACAAGCCGAAGACGACGTTCAGCGACGTCGCCGGGTACGAACCGGTGAAGCAGGAGATCTCCGAGGTCGTCGACTTCCTCAAGCACCCGCAGAAGTTCACCGAGATCGGCGCCCGCATCCCCCGAGGGGTCCTGCTCGTGGGCCCGCCGGGCACCGGCAAGACCCTCATCGCCCGGGCGGTCGCCGGTGAGGCGGGCGTGCCGTTCGTGTCGATCACCGGCTCCGACTTCATGGAGATGTTCGTCGGCGTGGGCGCGGCCCGCGTGCGCGACCTGTTCCAGACCGCCCGCAAGCAGGCCCCGGCCATCATCTTCATCGACGAGATCGACTCCATCGGTCGCAAGCGCGGCGCGGGCGTCGGCGGGGGCCACGACGAGCGCGAGCAGACGCTCAACCAGATGCTCGCGGAGATGGACGGCTTCGAGGCGGCCGAGGGCATCGTGATGATGGCCGCCACCAACCGTCCCGACATCCTCGACCCGGCGCTCCTGCGCCCCGGGCGGTTCGACCGCCAGATCATGGTGCCGCTCCCCACCCTCGAGGAGCGGGTCGAGATCCTCAAGGTCCACTTCCGGGACAAGAAGATCGCCGGCGACGTCGACATCGACGTCGTGGCGCGGGGCACGCCCGGCATGTCCGGGGCCGACCTGGCGAACCTCGTGAACGAGGCCGCGCTGTTCGCGGTGCGTCGGGGCGAGCAGTCCGTGCACCGCATCGACTTCGAGGACGCTCGCGACCGTGTGCTCATGGGCCTCAAGCGGCCCACCGTCGTGATGAACGATGAGGAGAAGGAGCACACCGCCTACCACGAGGCCGGCCATGCACTCGCCGCGTACGTCCTCGAGCACGCCGACCCCGTCCACAAGGTCACGATCCTCCCGACCGGCATGGCCCTCGGCATGACCCAGCAGCTGCCCGAGGAGGAGCGGTACTCGCATGACCGCGAGTTCCTCCAGGACATGCTGAGCGTGCTGCTCGGCGGCCGGGTGGCGGAGATGGAGGTGTTCGACTCCAAGTCGACCGGCGCGCAGAACGACCTCGTGCGCGGCACCGAGATCGCCCGCCGCATGGTCCGCGAGTGGGGCATGTCGGATCGGATCGGCCCGATGGCCTGGGGCTCGCAGGGTGCGGCCATCTCCGGCGATGCGGCACCCCTCATCCTCCCTGATA
>JALRDW010000109.1 GCA_023262065.1 Acidimicrobiia bacterium
CCAGGGCGCGGGCGATGGCGCGGTTGCGGGGGTCGAGCCGGTCGCGCTGGAGGTATTCGGCGAGTACCTGCCGGAGGACGCCCTGGAGGCCGCGGTCGCCGACCTCCTCGCCCGCTGAACCTCACTCCTCCCAGCGGAACAGCCGCGCGGCGAGCACCGGGAGGACGGTCGCCCAGACGAGCAGGACGACGACGGATTGCAGGGGGACGTCCGTGGGCTCGGCGAGTGCGCCGCGCACGCTCTCCGCGAGCGCGGCCGCCGGGAGGAGGTTCGCGACCGTCTGGACGCCCCCCGGCAGGCGGGTCAGCGGGTAGGCCATGCCGCCGAGGAAGAGCAGCACGAGGTACAGGCCGTTCGCGAGCGCCAGGTTCGCCTCGGCCCGCAGGGTCCCGGCCATGAGCATGCCGAGACCGGCGAACGCGATCGTGCCGAGCAGGAGGAACAGCACGGCGAGCGGGATCCCGCCGGCCGGCTCCCAGCCGATCGCGACCGCAACCGCGAGCAGCACCGAGATCTGGATGACCTCCACGGCGAGCACGTACAGGGTCTTCGCCGCGAGCAGCCCGGGTCGTCCGAGCGGAGTCGAGCCGAGACGTTTGAGCACCCCGAACCGTCGGTCGAAGCCGGTGCCGATGCCGAGGCTCACCATGGCGCTCGACATCACGGCGAGTGCGAGCACCCCGGGGACGAGGAAGGCGAGCGGATCACCGTCGACGGTCGGCTGGCTGACCCGGCCGAAGAACAGCAGGACGCCGACCGGGATGCCGATGGTGACCACGAGGCTCTCCCCGCGCCGCAGCCCGAGGGTCGTCTCCGAACGGGCCTGGGCGAGGACGGCGCGTCGGTTCACGCGTCCTCCTCGGTCAGTTGCAGGAAGACGTCCTCGAGGGTGGTGCGACCCGTGCTGAGCGCGTCGAGCGGTGCGCCGACCGCGAGGAGGTGAGCAGCGAGGTCGCCCACGAGCCGCGCGTCGGACGCCGCTGCGATCCGGTACTCCCCCGCATCCTCCGTGCACACCGCGAGCGGGACGCCGATGGCGGCGGCGAGTGCCGCGAGGTCGAGTCCCGGTCGGCTCGAGAACCTGATCTCGTGGCGGGGCGCGGCACCCGTGAGTTCGTCCGGGGTGCCCGCTGCGACCACGCGACCGTGGTCCACGATGACGATCCGATCACAGAGCGACTCGGCCTCATCGAGGTAGTGCGTCGTCAGCACGATCGTCGTCCCCTGGTCCCGCAGCGCCCGGACGAGGTCCCAGGTCGCAGCCCGGGCCCGGGGGTCCATCCCGGCCGTCGGCTCGTCGAGGAAGACCACCTCCGGTCGGCCGACGAGGGCGAGCGCCAGCGACAGGCGCTGGTACTGACCGCCGGAGAGGCGTCGCACGGGGGTGCGAGCGGCATCCGTGAGGCCAACTCGGGCGAGGAGTTGCTCCGGGTCGTCGGCCCCGTCGTAGAACGCGGTGTAGAGCCGCAGCGTCTCGATGGTCCGCAGACCCGGCGAGAGGCCACCGGACTGCAGCATCACCCCGATGCGGGGTCGCAGGGCCTCGCCCTCGGACCAGGGGTCGAGACCCAGGACCCGGATCGAACCGGCGTCGGCCCGGCGGTACCCCTCGAGGACCTCGACCGTCGTCGTCTTGCCGGCGCCGTTCGGTCCGAGGATCCCGAATACCTCGCCACGGGCCACGCACAGCGAGATGCCGTCGACCGCCCGGCGTTCCCCGTAGGTCTTCTCGAGCCCCGCGACCTCGATCGCCCACTGGGCCCCGGCATCCATCGGATCCGGATCGTACCGGTTGGCGTGGCAACATCCCCGACCGATGGACCGTGCGCAGTACCTCCTCCTCATGGGCGCGTGCCTGCTCCTGACGCTGCCGCTCGAGGTGGTCCTCGGGGCCCGGGTCTACCGGTCGCCGCGACGGCTCTGGCGGGCGCTGTGGCCGATGCTCTCGGTCTTCGTGGCGTGGGATCTCATCGTGATCGCCCGGGATCACTGGACCTTCTCCGAGCGGTTCACGACCGGGATCCTGCTCCCCGGGCGCGTGCCGCTCGAGGAGGTCGTGTTCTTCGTCGTCATCCCGATCTGCGGTCTCCTCAGCCTGGACACCGTGCGACGGATCCTGGCCCTCCTCGCGGAACGGCGCCGCACGGATGCCTGAGTACACGATCCTCGCCGCGATCTCCGTCGTGGTCGTCGTCCTGCTCGAGCTGCGGGTGTGGCGCACCGGCCTCTTCCGTGATCCGGCGTACTGGATCGCCATGGCCATCTGCTTCGGATTCATGATCCTCGTGAACGGGTGGCTGACGAAGCTCTCCGCCCCGATCGTCATCTACGACGGACGGTTCAACCTCGGGATCCGGTTCCCGTGGGACATCCCGGTGGAGGATTTCCTGTTCGGCTTCTCCATGCTCACCCTGACGATGCTGCTCTGGGACCGCGCCGGACCGGGTTCGCGGGTCGCCGACCGGTAACGTGGCCCCCATGGGTCCGGTGTTGCTCGCCGTCGCCGTGTTCGTCGTCATGGAGCCCGTGACGACGGTCGTGCACCGCCTCGTGATGCACGGTGGCGGCTGGGGTTGGCACCGGAGCCACCACCGCCCGTCCACCGGTCGGTTCGAGGCCAACGACCTCTACCCGGTCGTGTTCTCGGGGATCACGATCGCCGTGCTGTGCGTCGGCGTGTTCGGCGGGGTCGACGTGCTGGTGCCGGTCGGGATCGGGGTCACCGCCTACGGCGCCGCCTACACGCTGCTGCACGACGTGGCGATCCACGGTCGTCTGCCCCTGCGGACACCGGGTCGCCTGCTGGACCCGTGGCGCCGGGCGCACGCCATCCACCACCGGTTCAACGACGCCCCCTACGGCTTCCTCGCCCCGGTGGTGCCCCGGAGGCTGCGGGACCGCGACGACGTCGCCCCGGCGCAGGTGGATCCGGTCGCCCGACCGTTGGGTCAGGCCCGGGTCAGGTAGGCGCCGGCGACCATGGCGAGGCGTCGCGGGGTCGGCACCCGGGCGCGCCGGGTGAACACGTCGTCGCCGTTCGCCTCGATCCGGCCCAGGATCGCGCCGTACATGTCGTGGGCCACTCGGATGCAGCGCGCCGAGGCCGGCGGCAGGAACGCCCGCCCGGCCACGGAGGACGCATAGAACTCGCGGGTACGAGCGATCTCGAACGCCATGAGGGCGTGCCATGCGTCGTCGACTCGCCGGTCCCGGGGGTCGACGCCGAAACGCCGGAGGTCCTCCTGCGGGATGTAGACGCGGTCCCGGTCCAGGTCCTCGCCCACGTCGCGCAGGAAGTTCGTCAGCTGGAACGCCACGCCGAGATCGCGGGCGGGTCCGGTCGCCGCCGCGAGGTCGGACGGTCCGAGGATCGGGAGCATCATCTCGCCGATGACCGCCGCCGATCCGTCCATGTATCCCATGAGGTCCTCGAAGGTCTCGTAGGAACCGACCGTGAGGTCCATGGTCATGGAGTGGAGGAACCGGCGGAAGCAGTCGAATCCGATGTCGAACCGGCGGACCGTGTCGATGACCGCCTTGAGCACGAGGTCGTCGGAATCGCCGGCGGCGAGATCGCGCGCGAACCGGTCGCCGAAGTCATCGAGCGCCGCCGCCCGTTCGTCGACCGGGGCCGGGCCCATGTCGTCGACGATGTCGTCCGCGTACCGACAGAACCCGTACAGCGCATGCACGTGCGGCCGTGAGGCCCGCGGGAGGAGGAACGTCGATGCGTAGTACGTGGTGCCGTACGCCCGGTTGAGTTCCTTGCAGCGGGCGTACGACGCCTCGAGGGTCGTCGCGGTCACCGGCGTTCGCGCTCCCAGGTGCGCACACGCTCGGCCGCCAGCCGTCCCGAGATGAGCACCATCGGCACGCCCACCCCCGGCGTCGTGCTCGACCCGGTGAAGAAGACCCCGGGGATGCGCCGGTCCCGGTTGCCGGCCCGGAACGCCCCGGTCTGGAAGAACGTGTGTGCGAGCGCGAACGGCGTGCCGCGCTCCATGCCCTGCTCGGCCCAGTCGATGGGGTCGAGGTAGTGCTCGACCTCGACGTCGACCGGGTACCCGAGCGCCCCGACCCGCGCCACGAGGTCATCGCGCCGCCGCTCCCGCTCCCCGCGCCAGTCGACGCCCCCGTCGAGGTTCGGGGCGGGCTCGAGCACGTAGAGGGAGGTGCCGCCGGCCGGGGCCATGGTCGGGTCGGACACCGAGGGTGCCGTGACGAGGATGGAGGGGTCGCGCATCGTGGTGCCGCGATCGAGGAGATCGGTGAACGCGCCCTCCCACTCGGACCCGAAGTGGATGTTGTGGTGGGTGGCCGCCGCCGGGACCGAACCTCGCACACCGGCGAGCCAGAGCATGCAGGACGGCGAGTACCGGCCCCGTGCCGCGACACGCGGCGTCGGGACGTCGAGCAGGTCGCGGTAGGCGACCGGGAGGTCGGGGTTCGCGACGACCGCGTCGGCGGGGATGAACGTGCCGTCGTCGAGATGGACGCCGCGGGTCCCACCGCTGCGGGACACCTCGATCCGTTCGACGGCGGTGCCGTACTGGAACGCGGCGCCCGCCGCGGCCGCCGCGGCCGCGAGACCCGTGGCCATGCGGTGCATGCCGCCATCGGGGAAGTACACGCCCTCGACGCTGTCCATGTAGGTGATGACGCAGTAGATAGCGAGCGCGTCGAAGGGCGAGAGGCCCGCGTACATCGCCTGGAACGAGAACAGCTTGTGGAGGCGCTCGTCCGAGAAGAACGACGCCACCTTGCGGTGGACGCTGCGCAGCCCTCCCATCCTGACGATCCGGACGAGCGTCCCGATCCTGGTCAGGTAGTCGAGCGGTGAATCGAAGTTCCGGTCGATGAAGTCCGGCATCTCGAGTCGGTAGAGCTCGGCGAGCCAGTCGCAGAACGGACCGAACGCCGCGGCCTCGTCCGGTCCGCAGACGTTCCTGATCTCCTCGGTCATGGCCTCGCGGCCGTGGCGCACCCGCAGCGAGGAACCATCGGGGTACACCGCCCGGTACATCGGGTCGACCGGTCGGAGCGTCACGTGGTCGTCCATGTCGGCCCCCGCCGCGGCGAACACATCGCGCAGCAGTCCGGGCATCGTCATGACGCAGGGGCCGGTGTCCATCCGGTACCCCGCGGCCTCGATCACCCCGGCCCGGCCACCGGGGATCGGCGCGCGCTCCACGACCGTGACGTCGTGCTCACGGCCTGTGAGGTGGCACGCGGCCGACAGGCCGCCGAGGCCCGCACCGATGACGACGACCCGCACGGCTGATCAGCGATCCCGCCAGGCCACGAAGTTGCCGAGCTCGGCGAGCGCGTGGCGGGCGTCATCGGAGATGTCGGCGCGGTGGAGCGCGGTCATGGACTCGTCGACCAGCCGCTGGATCGAGCGTTCGACCTCGTCCACCGCACCACTGGAGACCAACAGCTCGCACAGGGCCGCGACCTCGTCGTCCGCGAGGTCCGGCGATCCGATGCGGTCGAGCAGTGCGCTCGCCGCCGGATCGGCGTTCCGGGAGGCGTATGCGACGAGGGGCGTGAGCTTGCCCTCGCGCAGGTCGTCCCCCACCGGCTTCCCGGTCACCGATGCGTCCCCGAACACGCCGAGCAGGTCATCGCGCATCTGGAACGCCTCGCCGAGGGGCAAACCGAACGCCGACAGGTCCTCGGCGAGGTCGTCGAACCGGCCCGCCAGGGCCGCGCCGAGGTGCAGCGGTCGCTCCACCGTGTACTTCCCCGACTTGTACCACTCGATGCGGCGCGCCCGCTCGGCGTCGCGTCCGCCCGACGCGGTCCCGAGCAGGTCGAGGTACTGCCCGACGCACAACTCGACCCGCAACTCGTCGAAGAGCCGCCGGGCGACCTCGGGCGCGCCGGTCATGAGGATGTCGGCGTAGACGAAGGCGAAGTCCCCGATGAGGATGGCTGCGCCCTCGCCGAACCGTCGATCCTCCCCGTTCCACCCGGCCTCACCGTGCCGGGCCATGAACCGCCGATGGATGGCCGGGAGCCCCCGGCGACGATCCGATCCATCCATGATGTCGTCGTGGATCAGCGCGAAGGTGTGGAGCAGTTCGAGTGCCGCGCCGGCGTCGACGACGAGGTCGTCGGAGCCCTCACCCCCCGCTCCGATGTAGGCCCAGTGGCAGAAGGCCGGTCGGAGGCGCTTACCGCCCGCCCGGACGAGCTCGAGGAGCGCTTCGAGGGGTTCGTGCAGGTCGGTGTCGACGCCGGTCCACCGCTCGATCTCGGACCGCAGGAGTTCGGTGACGCGTGCCTCGGCGGCCCGTCCCACCTCGAGGAGGCTCTCCGGGACGGGGAGGTGGACGCCGGGGGACGGTGGACTGGGCACGTCCCGCAGACTACGGCGATCGGAGCCGTCGGCACGGATGCTCGCCCCGAGCCGGAGGCCCCGGACTGGGTAACGTCCCGGCGTGCCCATCCCCGACGTCGAGACCCTGCGATCCCGCGCCGCGGCGATCCCCGACGGGGTCGTCCCGCCGGACCTCGACGTTCGCTTCTCCGTCTCGATCGAGGGAGGTGACGCGTGGACGCTCGTCATCGGCGGCGGCCACATGGCGGTGGAGCCGGGCATCCTGGGCGAGGTGGTGGTCCACCTCGATCGGGCGAGCGCCGAACGCATCGCGGACGGAGTCGGCAACGCCCAGCAGGCCATCGCCGGCGACGGGGTCCGGATCGACGGTGACCTCGACGCCCTCCCCGCCGCCCGGTCGATCGAGGCGCTCGGCGCGCTGCTCGCCCCGGACCGACCGACGACCCCGGTACCATCCGGCGACGAACCGAGGAGGACACCATGACGCGCTCGATCGAGACCTTCCAGGCCGAGGCCCGCTCGTTCCTCGACGCGAACCTCGAGCGTCGCGGCGAGGAGACCTTCGTCTGGGGCGAGGGCAGTGAGCGGGTCGGCGTGCTCGAGGAGAAGTCCCCCGAGCAGGAGGCCCGCGAGCTCGCCGCGGCGAAGGAGTGGAAGGCCAAGGAGTTCGACGCCGGTTTCGGCTGGATCACGGGCCCCGAGGAGTACGGCGGCGCCGGCCTCGGACGTGAGTACGACCGCGCCTACCGCGAGGTCGCCTCGAGGTACTCGATGCCGAACCAGAGCCAGTTCGGGATCGGACTCGGCATGGTCGCCCCGACGATCCTGGCGCACGCCACCCCGGAGGTGAAGGACGCGTACCTCCGTCCGATGTGGCGCGGCGACATCGTGGGCTGCCAGCTCTTCTCCGAGCCGATCGCCGGCTCCGACCTCGCCGGGATCCAGACCAAGGCCGTGCGCGACGGCGATGAGTGGGTGGTGTCCGGCCAGAAGGTCTGGACCTCCGGGGCGCACTACTCCGACATCGGCGAGGTCATCACTCGCACCGATCCGGACAAGCCGAAGCACCGGGGCATGACGATGTTCGTCGTCGACATGCACGCCCCCGGGGTCGAGGTGCGCCCGCTCCGCCAGATGACGGGTGGGGCCGCGTTCAACGAGGTGTTCTTCGACGAGGTCCGGATCCCGGACTCCCACCGACTCGGTGACGTCGACGGCGGCTGGACTGTCGCACTCACCACCCTCATGAACGAACGGGCCTCCATCGGGGGTGGCGGCGGTGGGGCCGGCACGATGAGCATGGCCCGCCTGCTGGGACTCGCCCGGTTCCTCGAGGTCGACGACGACCCGATCGTCCGTCAGGGACTCGCCGACATCTACATCCGCGGTGCGGTGGCCCGGTACACGAACCTGCGGGCCTCCGCGAAGATCCGGGCCGGCCAGCTGCCGGGCCCGGAGATGTCGATCGGCAAGCTCGCCCTCACCGAGAATCTCACACGGACCTCCCAACTGCTCGGCGAGATGCTCGGGCCGCGCCTCGCCGCGGACAGCGGCGAATGGGGCACGTACGCATGGAGTGAGTTCGTGCTCGGCACGCCCGGGATGCGCATCGCGGGCGGATCGGACGAGGTCATGCGCAACATCGTCGGCGAGCGTGTGCTCGGACTGCCCAAGGAGCCGACGCCG
>JALRDW010000199.1 GCA_023262065.1 Acidimicrobiia bacterium
CGCGTCGATCGCCTGGGTGACGCTGAACCCGGCTCGCAGCGAGCCGGCCATGAGGGGCAGCGTCTGCTCGAGTTGATCGGCGAACGCCTCCTGGCGACGCCGGACCTTCCGCTGCACGTACAGGTAGGCGAGGATCACCGCGATGGCCCCGAACACGATCCCGATGACCAGTCCGGAGACGATCACGCCGACGAGGAACGCCGCCGCGGCGAGGCCACCGACCACGAGCAGGAACTCCCCGGGACGCATGTCCATGCCGGCGCGCTCGAGGGTCCGGTCGAGGCCCGCCTCGCGGGCCCCTCGATCGAGGTTGCGGTCGATGAGGGTCGTCACCCCGCGCCGGACGTCGGCCAGGGTCGATCCGGCGGTCCGCCCGGCCCCGGCCAACTGGCTCTGCTGGGCCCGCGGCCGGAAGCTCATCCACCCCAGCACGCCGAGGCCGATCACTGCGAGGAGGCCGCCGAGCAGCAGCGCGCCCGAGGACTGGAGGAACCCGTCGGTGGACGGGGTCGATCCGGCGGGGATGGTCGGGGTGGGCAGTGCCGCCTCGGCCCCGGCGTCCGTGGCCTCGGCGGGCAGGGTGAACCGGGTCGACCCGGACTGCACCCCGTCGGGGGTCCGGACGCGCACGACGAACCCGGTCGAGCCGGAGCCGGTCGCGGTGAACCGCACCTGGTACTGGGAGGCGATCTCCGAGCCGATGCTGTCGTAGATGCCGTCGAGCGCCTCGGGGTCGGCGGCCTCGGCGACGGAGCCGCCCGAGGGGGTCGCGATGGCGGCGAGCGCCTGGGGATCCGACTCCGACGAGGCGAGGGCGACGCCGTAGACGCTGGCGTTCGCCGTGGTGGCCGCGGTCGCGGCCTGCTCGGTGGTCGAACCGCTCACGGTGTCCCGGCCGTCGGTCAGCACGACCATGGTGCGGCGGGGCTGCGTGAACGAGCGGGCCGCCTGGACGACGGCGTCGTTCAGCGCCGTCTCACCGCTCGCGCGCAGCGCCGAGATGGCGAGACGGGTGAGACTCCGATCGGTCGTGAACGGGCTCGCGAGGTAGGGCCGGTCGCCGAACCCGATCAGCCCGACCGACGCACCCTCCGGCAGTCGGTCGAGGAGGGCGTTCGCCGCCGACTTGGCTCCGGCCAGGGCCGGCCCGGCCATGCTGCCCGAGGTGTCGAGGACGAGGAGGACCTGGAGCGGGTCGCCCGGTACGCCCACGACCTCGGCCGGACGACGCCGTCCGGTCTCGAGCACGGTGAAGGCCGAGTCGGGGAGCGGGTCCTCGGGGGAGGTACCGGGCACCGACACCGTCATCGTGACCTGCGGGGCCGCGGAGGTGTCGGCGTTCGTGATGGTCACCGGGTCGGCCGCGTGCGCCGGTGCGGCGGCGACCGACAATCCCGCGATCCAGAGGGCGAGGGCAGCGCCGAGCCGGCCGCGACGCATCACCGGTCGAACGTCCCGGCCGAGATGAACACGCCGTCGGGCACCACGACGCCCTGATCGGCGAGGCGCTGCAGGAAGTGCGGACGGAGCCCGGTCGGCACGGCGGTGCCGCGGAACCGGCCGTCCTCGTCGATGCCCGCGCCGAAGTCGAATGCGAACAGGTCCGTGAGGGTGATGGTGTCGCCCTCCATCCCGGCGATCTCGACGACTTGGGTGACCCGGCGGGAGCCGTCTCGCAGCCGACTGATGTGCACGATGATGTCGATCGCCGATGCCGCCTGCTCGCGGATCGCCCGGACCGGCAGTTCGACGCCGGCCATGAGGGTCATCGTCTCGAGCCGGGACAGCGCATCCCGGGGTGAGTTGGCGTGCAGCGTGGAGAGCGATCCCTCGTGGCCCGTGTTCATCGCCTGCAGCATGTCGAGAGCCTCGGCCCCACGGACCTCGCCCACGATGATGCGGTCGGGACGCATCCGGAGCGCGTTGCGTACGAGGTCCCGGATGGTGACCTCGCCGCGCCCCTCGATGTTCGGCGGACGGCTCTCGAGGCGGATGACGTGCGGCTGGGAGAGCCGCAGTTCGGCGGCGTCCTCGACGGTCACGAGCCGCTCGTCGTCCGGGATGCACGCGGACAGCGCGTTGAGCAGCGTCGTCTTCCCGGTTCCGGTACCACCCGAGACCAGGATGTTGAGGCGGCCCTCGACGCAGGCGGCGAGGAGTTCGACGAGCATCGGCGTGACGGTGTCGAGCCCCACGAGGTCCGGCAGGGTCAGCGCGCGCTGCGAGAACTTCCGGATCGTCAGCACCGGGCCGTCGATCGCCAGCGGCGGGATGACCGCGTTGACCCGGCTGCCGTCGGGGAGGCGGGCGTCCACCATCGGCGAGGACTCGTCGATGCGGCGGCCGACCCGCGACACGATGCGCTCGATGACCTGGCGCAGGTGGTCGTCGGAGAGGTACCGCTCCTGGGTCCGGTAGAGCCGTCCGTTCCGCTCGACGAAGATGGCGTCGAGCGCGTTGACCATGACCTCGGTGACCTCGGGGTCGGCGAGGTGCTTCTCGATCGCCCCGTACCCGAGGACGTCGTCCATGAGGCCGGCGACGATGCGCGCCCGCTCGGCCGGGGTGAGCGGCACCTGCTCCTGATCGATGACCTTCGAGAGCTCCT